>CAKZMA010000684.1 GCA_937127375.1 uncultured Coleofasciculus sp.
ATTATGAATCCTGAGTTACACAGGCTTTTCCAGCATAATTAACGTCTCATAATAGTTATCCAGCGAACGCGGACGAGCATTCCGATTACACTTATCCAACTGAATATCGTGAAGCGCATCGACCTCAAACCCAACCCGTTGTGCTTCATCAGCGAGGATCTCAGCAACGTTAACAACATACAGTGGCTTACGGGTTTTAAATTGATAAAATGTGCTAGTTTTTCCACTAATGACTACCGCTTTTGCCCCAGGACGTAAAATCCGGTACATCTCAGCAAACGCTTGGCGCATATCCAGAAAATATCTGCCTGTCGGCTCTGCCTTTATTTGCCGTAGTTTATCTCTGTGCAGCCACTCCACCAGGTCACGTTCATTATTCGTCAACGCCTCAATATCTATGCCATTGCCGTTCATCGAACCGATAGAATTGTCAATTAAATCCTCTACATTATCAAGACCCAATGCAATTAATGACAAAGCTCGCGCCTTCGCATAACTCTCCCGTCCACTCGACGCCGGAAGGTAAGGAGGTGATGTTACTAAAATGTCGAACTGTCCTAAATTACTAGGCAAATGCTTACTATCAGCCGCTATCACCTGGGCATCAGCCAACCGTAAATGAATCCTTTGCTTTAACCATTCACACATTGCCGCCACCTTGACATATTGCCTTAAAGAATCCGTAAAAATAGTAAACAGCGGCTTCTGCGCCAACGTGAGAGAAAACCGTCCCACCCCCGTCCCCATAAAACGCATCCGAATCTTGCGGGATATCGCATCTGACATCAGTACACAAAGCAACTTATAAAGTCGTGGATCAGATCCAGTAATAGCCGACTGGACTCGATTAATTTCCCTGCTTAACTCCGTGGCAATTTCCCCAGTCATTTTCCGATTTTTCATCAGCCAATCCGGAAAAATAATCGTCATTTCATCGGAGTCACACCGCCCACCGAATCGAGTTTCGATTATCTTATTCTCTATTGCCTGGATAATACGTGCCGCTTCCGTGGCTAACAACTCGCTATCCATGTCCACAGCATCCAGTTTTGCTTGTGCAATCATGGTCGAGAGTGGATCAATATCGAGTCCTAGACTAGGAATTCCTAAAATAGACGCTTCTAAAAGCGTTGTCCCACTGCCCACAAAATTATCAAGGACATGAAAACCTTCCCCTAACTCTGGCGTACAACTATTGAGGATAGAGCGCACCATCCGGGGAAAAAATTTGGCTTTGTAATAGTGGATATCATGGGTTAAATGAGACGTCGTAGACCGTGCGGATAAGGCAATAGTGGTCAATTTTATGACCGATTTATTAACCGTTCTGTCCAACAGTGCATCAACCAATCCATCTAAATTCCGCTTCGTATCATCAACTCCCTTGGAATGATTAGCGACGACCTTAGATAACTCAATCAGGGTATAATGAGGGATGGCTTGAATAATCAGGCGATTGTCCACCACCTGGTTCTTAATAATCGAGCCAACTTGGTGTACAGTATCAACTAAAAAAGCTTTGGTGCTTGGGGAAACTTGAGTAACACAATAAATTCGTTGAATAAATGAAACCCGCCGAATCAGGTGAGGCAATAGCTCCAGTGAAGCCTTAGCGACATAGGCTTGTTTTCCATTTTGCCGAACATGAGCATCTAACCGTCCCAACCCTTCAATCTCCGACAATTCAGGTATGTTTTGGATAATGCTTTTAATCTCCACTAAATCCTGAACCCTATCTGACAAAAACGAATCTAGCTCCATCTGGGCGAGTAACAAATCACCTTCAAGAGCTATATTTTGACGTAACTTAAAAACGAAAATAGCCGTTGACTCACTCATCAGACATCTCACCGATTAACCGGGTTAAATTTAATAGTCTATACAAATCAGCATCCCGGTATATAGAACGGGTTAAACACAGCAGTGCATCATATAAGTTGAAAATGCTATCTGCCTCAAAAGCAACAATGTTATCGAATCCAATATCTCCGGGTAGAGACACAGAATACTTATCCTTCGTCCAAATGACATCTTGGACTTCAGCCAGGTAACTAGCATACCCATGTTCAGGTAAGAAATTAGATGCCAGGACAGCGCGAATCCGACGACGTGGACATTTCTCTTTATAGTAGGTGCCAAACTTTAAAACTTGGTATGTTCCTTTTTTGATATCATCAGTACGCTCCATACCTGGTGCATTCTTAGAATCATCAACCGAACTGCCACAACCACACATTATCCACCGACGCGAATCCACCGATTTTCTCTTAGTTCTCTGGCGGCTATTGATATACAACTCGTAAAGTTGCTTCCAGGCTAAAAGAATAGTCGCTAAGTTCTGAGTATTGCTAATAAACTCAGTCAGCGGTGTATAGGGCCAATTGTCTGGCGTATAATGATTGAGTGGAATTCGTAAGTCAATGTGAGGGATATACAATGACAAATTGGATTCACTTATCAAAGCCGTTGCCATAGAATGATCTCGTTTAAAAACAAGCTCACCCTCTCGAACCTCAGTCATCGGTTTCGTGAGTCTAATTTCCAGAGGATAGACCACTAAGGGTGACGACTTAATTTCTACTAAGGCGAGTATATCCCGATCATAAATTACAGCATCTATATCTCCTTGACGAACTGTAGATTTACCAATCTTGGCATCGGGGGCAATTCGACGGGCGACTTCAGATAAAATTAAAATTGTCGTATCAGCCGCCATTTGTCCGATAGCATCCGAACCCGGTTTGTTTGATTTAGCTGATGGCTTGATCCCACGCTTAACACTACAGCGAGGACAAGTCTTGAGAAATGGAAAATATAAAGAGGGATGCTCATCTAATTCACTACCAGCACAGTAAATCCATCCCCCATCTGCAACCATTCGTTCTACGTATTTAGCCGATAACACCAAATCAAAAAGCGCCGGGAGAGCTATACTGGGAGGATAATTTTCAACTCCATCCCGGGATGAGCGACACAAGTCCTGATAAGTGTCAATAAACGTGCTGGTTAATTGAGTTGCTCCATCTGCGGGTAAAAGAGTTAGGGAATTTTGCAACGAGATCATCTTACTACGAATCTCACAGCGAGTCTCGCAGGATAATCCACAAGGTAAGTCAGTAAAATTAGAATTCATGCTTAATTTTTTGTCTACAACCTGGATTTATTAGGACTACTGAATCGGTGTTATCGAACACCAGTCCAGTAATCAAATTATCTACTTAAATCCCCAAAGATGGTAACATGAATATACCAAATATCCCCTCTTTTTAGTTTCTTCTTGAATAAGAGCGGGTTTTGTTGAAGGGCTATCAGTAACCAACTCTCCTAAGATACTTGCGCCAGCCCCTACGATCCTTCACGACCTTCGAGGGCATATTATGACCACTAACTGCTATTACACCGACTGACGCTCTAGGCGCTTTCGCGCTACCCGAGTGACGAATAGCCTGAGCAAAACTCACCAATGCTAAAACTAAAACTAACAAAAAGTGGAATTATTTGCCTAAACAAGCAGACAGCTTTAGCCATTCAAAACGTCCTCCACATTATACCCCAAAAAGTAGGACGAAGCGGACAACAAATCATTAAATGTGACCGAAAAAACTACCAAAAGCTAGTGCTTAATCTCTATAAAGCTGGGTTTGCTATTAGTCTTGTCCCCCCGGCAATGAGCCGCCAACACCACCAAGCTACACCCGCTATTTAATGACTCACGGAGCGACCTGACCCAGTTCTTGGGGTAGAACTGGGTTTTTTAATATCCAACCTCAGACCCGATAAGTTGTCGTGCCTTCGAGTGGATTGAAGGAAATCTATAAGGTTCGACATCATCTGGGTTTGTCATTTTGTTAGCGAAGCTCGGCGTTAGCCCAAGCGTGAATTTCTTACCATGAGCATTCTTCAATTTTTTCCCGACCCCGGAGACCCCGACGAATCGCTAATTGACCCTTTCGACCCAATCGTCGGACAAGACCAAGCGATCGCCCTATTACAAGGAGCAATTACCACCAACCGCATCGCCCCCGCCTACCTCTTTGCCGGACCCGTCGGTGTCGGTAAGCGCCTAGTCGCCCGATGCTTTGCCATCGCTCTGTCCAATGGCTTCCCCACCAACAACTTTCTCAACGAACGTTTACACAAAAGCAACCACCCCGACCTGCTGTGGGTAGAACCAACCTACCTGCATCAAGGCAACCTGGTAACCACAACAGAAGCCCATACCCAAAAATTGGAGTTCAAAAAACCTCCCCAAATTAGAATCGAGCAAGTCCGGGAAATTGTCAAATTCCTCTCCCGACCGCCCTTAGAAGCCTCCCGGTCTATTGTGGTCATTGAGCAAGCTGACACCCTGGCTGACTCAGCAGCAAATGCCCTGCTCAAAACCCTAGAAGAACCGGGTCGTGCCACCTTAATTCTGACAGCTTCCTCGACTCACTCCTTACTGCCCACAATTGTTTCCCGCTGCACCCACGTCCCCTTCCGTTCCCTATCCCAAAGCGATACCAAACGGGTCTTGCAGCAGACTGGCCATGGGGAGATTTTGGCAGACAATACGCTATTGCAACTCTCCTGGGGGAGTCCTGGAAAAGCCATCGCATCTTTCAATCAACTCAATTGCATTCCCCAAGATTTGCGACGCGCCCTCACCGAATTGCCCTTAACCACCCGTCAAGCCTTAGAACTAGCTTCCTTTATCGACAAAACCCTAGATGCACAGACCCAACTTTGGTTAATTGATTACTTACAACACTGCTACTGGCAACTCCACCATCAACCCAGTATCATCCAACACCTAGAGAACGCCCGAAACTATCTCCTTAAGCTAGCGCAATCCAGACTGGTTTGGGACGTTACCCTCATGCAACTTTCCCATCTAACGCCGAGTTTCGCTTTCCAAAACTCAAAAACCCATAATTAACCCGCCCTTTCTTGGTGTGGGTTAATTATTCTGTGGTTTGATACAGCGCCTTCACAGGCGTATTCCGTGAAATATGTATCAAAAAATGAGGGAAAAAACTCATGACCTACACCCAATCACTTCCCACCTTTACTGTTGAATTTAGCCAACTCAACGACCTAGCCAAACAGCTCAGACAGCTTGGTGCCAAATTCAATGCCCATACTGACCGCGCCACCCAGCGGTCTGTTCTGAGTTTCAAAGTATTGCCAAAAAAGGCATTGAAACTGCTGGTCAAGCCCCCTGCTGAAGCACCCGCTATTGCTGACCCTTGGGACGAACCACTGGAAGAAGCTGATGTCCCCGTCGCCCCAGTTGTCACAGCCTCTGCCCCTAGCGAAGCAACACCCATGCTACTGCTACCCCCAGGAACTCCCACACAGACGTGGGCATCCACAGAGCAACTCCAAGGCTTGAGCAAAACTCGCCTGAAAAAGTTGGCTAAACGTTTCCGCATTCAGGGTCGCAGCCAAATGGATACCGAGCAGTTGGTCGCTGCCTTGGTAGGACAAGTAAGTGCCGCAGACCTCTAGGAATTTAACATAATTCGCTCCAGTTCCCCACCCGACGAAACCCGTGAACTTCGCCCTATCGGGCGGCAAGCAGTGACAAAAAAGTTAGGAGATTTCACCCATGTCTCTCATCAACTCAGTTAGCTTAGTCGGTCGCCTCGGACAAGACCCCGAAACCCGCTACTTTCCCTCTGGCAGCGTGTTGGTCAAACTGTCTGTGGCAGTAGATCGCCAGACCTCGCGGGAGGAACAGCCCGATTGGTTTGCTTGCGAACTCTGGGGCAAAACAGCCGAAGTCGCTGCCAACTATACCAGCAAGGGCAGCTTGATTGGCGTTACTGGGTCTTTGAAGCTGGAGACTTGGAGCGATCGCAACTCTGGCGAACAACGCACTAAGCCCATTATCAAAGTAGATCGGCTGCAACTATTAAGTGCCAAGTCTCAAGATGCTGACTCATCAGCCTCCCCTAGTGATGACTATTATAACGGCACTGACTTCTAACCTTCACAGATAATCTCTCCCTTCACCCATCCTATTTCCCACAACGTCACGGGATTGCGGGATGGGTGTCACCGCTTTGGGGAATTCCAAATGTGGTGCTACGCACTGCTTTCGTGACCAAAAACACAGCAAAAGGAAACGCACAATGAACAACGCTACCCAAAAAATCCGCATCGATTCTCTCAATGCCAGCCATACGCAAGAGGGGACACTTCACGTTTGGGGCAAGTGTACGTTTCAGTTTTATGATCGCGGCTCAATTCAAATGGCTCCCCTTCAGTTTTCCAGCTACGGTAACTGTGCTGTGGCTTTAAATGAAGCCGGAGTGGGTGCAGTTGTCTTGGGCTTGGGACGACTCAATATGAATGTGGTTGAGAAAGCAGACTACAAACAAAAAGTAGTCGATTTCACCATCACCAATGCCGAAATCATTCGCCAAGGCAGCACCCAGACCCAACCCGTTCAACCTGTGTCCCCCACTCCACCCCAACTGACAGCAATTGCTGGCGGTAATAGCAACAGCACTAATGGTAACGGCAAAGGGCAAGTCGCTGACTTATTGGACATTCCCTTTTAAATTGTTCAACAACTCTCCCCTTTCCCTTTAATTAATAACTAATCAATCAACCCCCATGCCGTTGGCACAGGGGTTATTTTTTTTAAGCAAATTCCCTTCCCTGAATAATAGAGCGCTATGCGCCTGATTAATGACACAATTCAGGGCAATCAACGTGAATAATACTACAACCCTCTGTGGTTTAGCTGGAGAAAATTTATTCAACCAGCTCGTTGCGGCTTGTCACAAACTTAAACGAGTGAAATTCAGCTCCCAAAAACTCATTCAAGTTGCCAATAATTCGGCTATCGGACGCCAGCGTTTGGCGCTCTCCCTGCCGTATCTTTTGGCAGAATACGGAATTCCTGTACGCCAGGAAAATCGCTATTACCTTCATCTTAACTGGAAATCGGTTCCGGCGGAGGTTATCCTCGATTACGTCTACGGAATCGACTCCTGCGTGCAGCTATTTGGCTGGATTGTCGCCTTGGATATCACCACCAACCCTAACGCCGTTGAAGCCAAACAAAACAAACTTCAACACCTTGCACCATTATGGCAAGCGCTCGGCATTGACCGCACAGCGGTCTTTTTGATGGACAAACCCTGTCCGCGCGACCGAACCACCGACTTGGTCACTGCCCTGCGACAGGTGATTAAAGGGCAAACGTCCATACTTGTGGGTTCGCGCATTTAGTCGTTGCGGCGATAGGTTCCCCACCCTATCCCTATTCTTAGCCGCACTTGATCAAAGGCGAATCAAATCGGGGTATTCCATGTCCCCGATTTGACTGACATTTATCAAACTGTAGTTAGCACTACCCAATCATTTAATTTTCTAATAGTTATCTAGTTTATCTGATAGTTTGATGCAAGTAAGATAATGTTTCGTTATTTTACATGATGGGGGTAGCTTCTGGGGGACAATAGAAACGGCGCTCTCCTTCGATTTCCCATGCCGGCTCAACCCGATTCGTCTTTCCCTAATCCAATAGCGCCAGCATCGGTAAAGAGTGCTGGTCTGATTGATTTGCGGTATGTGCGGGTTGAGGAATTTTTGAGAGCGCGATCGCTAACTGCCAACAGCCAAAAAGCTTACCGTCGGGAACTGCGACGCTTTTTGGTGTGGACGGAGCGCCCGATTAGTCAAATTACGCCCCGGCAAATTGTTCAGTATAAGGAGTATTTGGAAAAGTCTTTGGCTCCTAGTTCGGTGAATCGGGCGCTTTGTGCTCTGAAAAGTTTTTTTAGTTGGTTGGTTAAGGCGTATCCCGACACGATGAATAGCAATCCCACCTCCTCGGTTGCACTGCTTAAGTTGTCTTCGCCACCAGCGTTTGACCTGAGTGATACGGAAGTTGATGCACTGTGGCAGGGGATTAAACGGCTGCCGCTAGCTAGTCAATGCCGAGAGGCGGCGCTGTTGGCGGTTCTGCTGCACGGGCTGCGAGCGGGAGAGGTGGCGGCGCTTTCTCTGGGAGATTATGATGGGATACGCTTGACGATTCGCCAAGGGAAAGATGACAGTGGGGGGACGGTTCCTCTCAACCGACAAGCCCGCGACTGTTTGAATGCTTACTTAAAGGAGCGACGGCACGCGGGAGAGCGCTACGCCAAGCACCGTCCGCTGTTTTTGTCTCAAAGTCCAGTTCCCGGTAAAGGAGAACGACTGGGATATCAGGGGATTTACTATACGATTAAGGAGTTGGGGGAATTGGCGGGTATTGCGAACCTGACGCCCCATCGCTTGAGGCACACCTATGCGACAAAGCTCCTGCTTTCTGGTATTGATAGCCTTCATGCTCGCACCTTGACTCGTCATAAGTCTGAGGCTAATTTTAAGCGTTACGCTAAACGTGCTCTGGCGTCAGCGGCGGAGCGGGCTTTTTATGAGGCGATTGGGGAAGAACCGCCGACTGGATGAAGCACTATTGGTAAGTAATTATGGATGAAAAAACTCAAACAGCCTATCTCAATTTGATTAACCAGTTACTCACTACAAGTTTTTGCTGCGGCAGGGGCAATTCCTCTGTCAGCCGTTGGTTTTTCTCAATGCCTGTCAGTCGGCTGGGGGGGCGGATGATCAGGAACTTCTGCGAAATTATCCGACATTGACGCAAGACGACTTGACGGCGGCTTGGGCATATTATAAACAGCATTCAGAGGAATGCGATCGCGCGATCGCGGCGGTTGATCAGGATGGGGATGGTTAAGTAGAGACGCGCCATGGCGCGTCTCTACTCGAATGAGAATTTTCCCCTGGATATTGTCCGGGAACGAGAGCCAATTGGGTTATGATGTTCTCACCTCTTATGATGCAGGGCAAGCCAATCAAGGTATCCCAGATGACGAGGTTCTTGCCTTTGCCATCCAACACGAACGAGCCGTGATTACGCTCAACCGGGATGATTTTATCGAGTTACATCGTAGCGGTATTCCTCACCAGGGTATCATTATCTGTAAAACGGATCGAGATTATAGTGGACAGGCACAAGCGTTACATAGTTACCTGCTGTTCCGTGCTAAACAACAATCCGGTGGAAACGTTTCGCGATCGCAAGGGTTCGAGTGAAAAAACAGACACCTACTAAATCTAGCCGTCAAGTGTTTGTGATTCAAGAATATACCAGGTGAGTGGTAGTATACTCAGGTAATGCTCATACCATCCACACTTGGTACATTTTTACTAATAACGATATCTAGTAGAGAATTATCTATTTATTCTAATGAGTGTTTTCGATGAACAGTGGCAACTCTCTGTTCATTAGCTAACAAGCATGGCTTGACTCGAGTCGAATGCCTCTATCGCGATTCCCTTGATACCACACAATTGTTGTGCTTTTCCCGATGAACGATAAGGGCGGCATTGCTATTGTTAGCCAAATGAGCGGACAATAGAAAACAGCCTAATTATAACTTTAGTGACGGCAATTCGGACGAGCATCTATATGAAAGAATTTGATAATAAGATTGCTTTAGTTACAGGTGGCAGTTCTGGGATTGGCAGAGCAACGGCTCTAGCTTTTGCTCACAAGGGAGCAAAAGTGGTTATTGATGGTGGTTTTACGGTGCAGTAGGTGATGATTCTTTACTTTAAACCCGTGACATCCTCACGCGATCGCTTCCCCAAGGAACACTATACCAACATTCTCAACTTAGCTGTTGACGTGAGGGAGAAACTTTTTAATTTGTTGTATCATTAAGAGGGCTTTCTCTTGTTGGTAAGTATATAGTAGCCTGTGTGTCTTGCCAGAAGGTAGTACTAAGGTCGGTTCGTAATATCGACTTCCGTTTTCATCATCAATTCCTTCTTTTTTATCAAGAACAATTTCGTTAAGTTTATAGGATTTGGTTCTAGTTCCAAAGAGTATTTCCTGTTTATCAATAAGTTCGGTTGCCCTTTTATTAAAAACTAAGGTTTTGATACTAAAAGCAGAAAAAGAAGTTTCTCTGATAACGAAAAACATGACTCCTGTGAAAGTTGGAGCCACCAATAGCATATCCAATAACAATTCAACATCAGATGAACTCCTTTGAATAATTAGAGACGGGCTAGTGGAGTAGTTACTTCAGCCAATTGCTGCCAGAACATTCCCTTACCCATGAAGAAGTGGAAGCCGTGGCTCGTTTCAGTTTAGGTATTCCCTTTGTCATTGCTCAAACGGCAGCTATGTGGCAGGAAGGCAAACCTTTGGCTAATATTGTCGCACCGGTGCAATCGGTTCTGGGTGAAACCACACCTCGCCAGCAAGTGGTCAAAGAAACCTGTGAGCGGTTTCTGATGCATTGCTTCAGTGCCAAGGAACGGGAGCAAGATTTACGAGTAATTTATGCGCTAGCAATGATGCGCCGTCCGGATGTGAAGCTATTGAGAGAAATGTTGGATGTTACGGATTTGGAGCAGGAGTTACAGTCCCTGCGAGAACGATATTCGTTCATCTGGGTAGAGCAAATTCGGTTGGATGAAAAGTTAGTACAGTTTCTTAGAGAATACCTACTCAATCCCGTGCGATGTGATAATCCAATAATACAGCAGTTGAATGAACGGGCGATCGCTTGGCTGGAATTACAACTGGAAGAGTTAACGCGGGATATATCAGATACAGCCGAACAGTTACAGGATGAGCGGATTATAGAAACCATTGCTGACTTGACTTATCATCACTTTTGGCAGGGAGAAGAAGCGGGTTGGCGCTGCCTGGTTCCGCAAGCAATTGTCGGTTCGCAGTACAACCGGAGCTTAGCACAGAGTTTGCTAGAAGTTGCTGAAGTTTTCTCCTCGACATTTAGTAATGATGGACAGCACCGCTTAAAATTACTCTCAAAATCCCTAGAGTCTTTCCCTGAGCAAGAGGATATTCGCCAAACGCTGGAGGAATTTGAAAAGTTAGCCCAACGTAAATGGTTGGATGGTAAAAGGGCAACAGAATACAGGGTGATTTTGCAGTTGGAACGGGGCAGGTTATTGTATCGCCAAGGAAAGTATCATGAGGCATTACACGTTTATCTGGAAGTGGAAAAGCAAATTCCTGAGTGTGCTAGACAGTTGAGAAAGAATTTAGCAGAAGCTTTTCGAGAATTGGGGTGGAAGTTTGTCCTAAACACTGAAATTGCTATGGCTGTTCCATCCCTGGAGGCAGAAATAGCCTGTTCAAAAGCTGTAGCACTCAATGAAGAGGATGGACATAACTTAGTTGCGCTTGGAGTTGCTCAATTTGGGCTGAAAAAGTATGAAAAAGCCGTAGTTAGTCTTACTAGAGGAATTTCATTAGGTATTGATCCAAGCTATGCTCTTACTTGGCTAGGACATGGATACTGCTGCCAAGCCAACTATACCGAAGCGCTCATTACTTACCAAAAAGTCATCAAGCTTGACCCAAAATTGGCTTATCCTCATCACGGATTGGGCAGTGTGTATTACAACCAAGGCAAGTACCCAGAAGCGATTACAGCATATCAAAAAGCTCTTGAACTTAACCCAAAATTAGCCTATTCCCAGATGGGACTGGCTGATGTGTATCATAGTCAAGGCAAGTACCTAGAAGCGATCGCTGCTTACCAGAAAGCCATCGAGCTAGCCCCCAATTTTGCTCTTCTATACAGTAGGTTGGGCTATACACACTACAATCAAGGTAACTACGCCGAAGCCCTCGCTGCCCACCAAAAGGCTATTGAACTAGATCCCAGGTTGGTCTCTTCCCACAATGGGGTGGGTATGGTGTATCACAGTCAAGGCAAGTACCTAGAAGCGATCGCTGCTTACCAGAAAGCCATTGAACTTAATCCCAATTATAGCTGGGCTTACAATAGCCTGGGTTGGACTTATTTATTGACAGGTGATTTGACTCAAGCCAAGGATAATTTTGAGAAAGCAGTTAATATTGATCCCAAAAACTACAGTCCTATTCTATACCTCGGTTTGGTCTATGCTTTACAAGGAAATGTTGATGAAGCCAAGAATCAGTGGCAAAAAGGACTAGCCATTTGTCAGGGAAGTGATGGGTGGAGCAGATTTTCTCGTTCGCTCTACACTATTGCAATAGGAGACACAGAGAAAGGCATTACTGAGATGCAAAAAGTATTGGATGAGGAAGGTTCAGCAGTAGGAGTGCTACATGACATACTGGAAGATGCAGAAATTTTAGCACAATGTTCAGTTAAGCCAGCAGAAATTGATACAGTCGTCGAGATGCTGAAGCAGGCAATTGGCTAAAGTAGCAAGCTTCTGTGATGTGATTTTTCCGTTGCAAACCAGAGGTTTAAAGAATAGAATCAACACCCTCTACAAGTTCAAAATGCATAGGGTCAGTGCTACCAGGACTCCAGCTAATGCCTTGGTCGAAACCATGTTCAGCCATCAGTCGCATAAAGGCTAAATTGAAGCCATGTTTGTGTGCTTTAAAAGTTTCCCCTTCTGCTAACTCTTGATCAGGGCTAAAAAATCCTTTGTCAACCAATTGCATGATGGGAGGATTTTTAACCGTACTACTTCCCTTACCGCCAAAGACAAATCTCTCATCTTCTCTCAGGGCTTTTTTGAGAGATTGCCATACTTCCCATTCGGCTTTTTCAGAGAGTAATTCTCGCAGATGAGCCAGCTCTTGCAAGGTCTTTTGAGCAATTAATTCCTGTTCATCTTGTTGAACTACTTGGCTTTTTAGTTGTTGGACTTCAGCCTGCCACTTGACTATTTCTGCTTCATGCTTTTGCCGACGCTTGGATGCCCTCACCATTTTTCTATCTAAAGTTTTAATTTTTTGATCAACTCTATTTTGCTGTTTCGATGTTGTCAGAGTAGCGACTTGAGATTGAAGCTGATCCATTTCCACTTGATATTTATCAATTTCTGCCTCAAAAGCCTGTTTCTTCTTTTGAGAACTAGCAATTTTTTTATCTAAAATCTTAATTTTTCGATTATTTTTATGTTTGCTTTTTAGCAGGCGTTTATAATTTAATTTCGCTTTCTTTTCCTGTTGACTTAATTCTTTTTTAGTAGGCAGACTACTTAGATTAATTTCACCTGCAGATACTTCAATACGCTTAATTTGAGTATCAATTTGGTCTAGCCATGGTTGAAATAGCTTGGGCATATCTGCTTTAAACGTAGCAACTTGAAACTCAAGTTGCTGTTTTTTCTCTAAAAGTTGTTGCTGTTGTAGTTCTAACTCAGGCTTTCCCTTCTTCGATTTTCGTTTTAGCTTCTTCGCGACCTGTTTTAATTGACTATCAACATCTTTAAGTTCTTGTAAAACAGATTTAGCCTCTTGGAGAGCATCGGGTAGATTAGTAGTAAACTGTTTCGAGGCGGATGAAAGACGCTGATATTCAGCATCAAAGCGCTCCAAGAACAGGGTTGCTTGTTGACCGAATTGAGAGTCTAGCTCAATCCCCCCAGCTTCAGTTTGCTGACCCATTTGCTTAAGAATCTGGCGGCGCTGAGTGTAATTCATGCCGAAATTAAAGTTAATTGATCCTCCGATGTGCATCTGTAGTAATTTAACCAGGCGAGGATCGGTAATGTGAGGATTAGCCGTTGCCCGATAGTCCAATGCATATCCTAGGGGATGAGCCATTAATCCTTTGGAGTTACGCTTATGGGGACGAAAACGGTTCCGCAATCCCAATGCGACAGAGGTAGAAGGCATCGCATCGCCCAATTTCTCTTTCACCATCAACAGTCTCTGTGCTGCCCGTTGGTGTAAGTTAACATTACCAGGAACATTAACCTTTTCAATGTTTTGAAAATGCTCTACCACCTTTTGATGCGACCCTAGATATTGTCGCATACCCAGTAAGAAATCCCGTCGATCTTCAATCTTAGAACCAATTTGTTGTTTCAATTCTTCATTTTTGAAGCTTTCAATAATTTGATTAACGGTGTTATCATCTTGCAGATCAACGTCAGTATCTGCCGATGGTGGCTTTAGAGATTCACTGTCCTGCCGTTGAAGTAGTTTTCCCGGCATCTGACTGCTGAGTTTTTGCTCAACCGAATTATCCTTGTGTTGCTCTACAGCAGGAATTAGCAACCCTGGAATTAAGTGAAATCGAACAAACGGTATTAGGCGTTTTACTGTCCTTAAGACTGAATCCTGCCTCCGTTAATGCCAACATCTTTCCCATGTTGGCACTACCCAATGACCTAAAACAGGCAATCCGAGAACAGGGTTTAGGGACAATGCAAGCCCTAGCCCTTTCACGGTTATCTGCCAAAAAACTAGGGTTAAAAGAAGCTGAAGCCAAAAAAGTACGAAAAAGACTCAAACAGCAGGTTTTATCGAAAAAGCTATCCGTCAGCCAAACACGTTCCCTCGTCAGCCAAGAGATTGCTCATTACACCAGCACAAGTAAAGACACCCTCAGTAAAAAACAGGTAGACGGGATAATTAATCGCGTCCAGTCGATGCCTGTCCAAAACGTAGAATCGGCTCAACTCGCTCAGCTTAAGGACGTGTTACAGCAAAAGCTCACAGAAATCGAGTCTGTTTTGGCACAGGAAGCAGAACTTGAGGAGGAGCAGTAATCTTCGTTATTTCATAAACTGCTTGCTTTCAAGTTGCTGCCCCGTAAAGTCTTTTCGTCACGGGGACGAAGAAAGAAAAAGAATAATAGACTAGACGTTAAGAAACGCGGGATTGGGAACGTAAACGCAAAACCGGGAACATCAGCATAATCAAAAATAAACTCCAAACCGAATGCGCTTCCGGTACAGTCTTGACTTGGCTGATAACAGTAACATTTTCATCCAAGGCATCACCTGTGTTATTGATATAGTCAAATGCACCATCATCGTCAAGAGCATAAGCCCGTAAGAAAAGCGCACTCCAACGAGCTATAGTTTCAATTGCCTGAGCCTGTGCCAACGTCGGGTTATTTAGATCAGTTCTAGCACCAGGGGGATTATTAATATTGGTGATGCCAAAATGATTAGCTCCGTCAACAGTAATTAATGCCTTAGGAGGCTCTTGGATTAAACCATAATCAACTTGCGTTAATTCCGGAACAACTAATCCATCTTGGCTTCCTCGTACTAAAGCGACGGGAATTCCTTGATTGCTAATCGGAAAAAATTGTCCTGTACCAACAAGTGTGCTACTGCCAAAGAAAGCCCCTGCTCTCAGTTGTTTAGGTCGTTGAAATTGTCCCTCGCATAAGGGAAATATACAAGAATTATCAATAGCTGAAAGACCGACTGAACCGCCAAAAGAGTGACCGAGTAATACCAAGTTGTCTGTATCAACGGTATCAGCAATCGGTGAATTTGGGTTTGAGTTTTCTGCCACCATAAAATCGAGGACATGATTAATTTGTGATGCCTCTGGTAGCAAACCCATAAATCCAAAATCGGGTAAAGAACGGATGTGTTCAGGGACAACTACTGTAAATCCATAACTGGCTACAATCTGGGCAAACTCAGTATATTGCGATGTATCAACTTGTGAACCGGGTAGCAGCAAAGCAATGGGAAATTTTTGTTGGCTGACATTTGAATTTGAAGTTATGGGAAAAAAGATATCAGCCAGATCTCCATTAGTGAACACCGTAGTGTTGTAACTGTCTACCTGTGGAAATAAAGGAGCTGCATTGAATTGATCGGCGGCGGCAGGTTCTCCAACTCCCACCGCCATTAAGAGGCTTCCAACTATTGCTACTGAGACGTGATTTTGGGCAGATAAAGATTTCATGACGTTGACTTATAACCTCCTTTCGAGGAATTTAGGTGAGTGACATTTTAGTTCATCTAACTAAAAATAAAGGCTAACAGTATCAGACTGACTTAGGCTGGAGTTGTATCGTACTCAACCCTTGAACTACTATAGATAGCTATAACCAATAAATCAATGGATAACGTCGCGATCGCGGTTTACTGTTGTCCGAGTTTTCTCACAGTAGCGATTCACTTTTCAACACCTATCCTAGGCAGATTGTGATCCCATCGCCATTTGGGGAGCGATCGCACGCTTCTTATCCATTCCGTTTACTCCCTTCATTTTGGCGAATTTTGAGGGAGTAACCGCCTTACATCAATTTACACCTCCTCAAAAAGCGATAATTTAAACCCCTTCCCTAAATCTCCAATCCATCGCCGTTGAGTTATTATTAACGCCGCCACCCCCACCAAAAAACCTTGTTGCTCTTTCCACGAAAAATCAAGGGTTACAGCCGAAATAATCCCGCGATCGCCTGCCCAATACTACCTCCTGGCGTTCACTCTTCCAACTATTTTATCACTCAATACTCATGCAAAAATAAACCCCCCATTCCCAACCCTTACTCATCAGTCCCTTTCTCCTGACTCAAATTTACACCTGGGATATTAGATTGAATTCGATTGTTAACAATCGTGCCTAAATCAGCCAACAGGGTTTGAAAGCTATGCACAGGCAAATTATCGGCTGTCCGCTTCTTTTGGGCTTTGGAAGAAGCTGAATCGCTCTTCGTTGAATGGTTCACAATTCCTTCACGTAACCCAAGGGTATTATCCCAATCATCTTCATCAAATAAGATTGGCGCCAAACATCGGCGCATATGCCATTCCACATAATATGCCAACATACATAAGAAAACATGGGCTTTCACTCTATCGCTGTTACGATGATAGATAGGACGTACCTTTAAATCTATAGTTTTATAGCTGCGGAAGGCTTGCTCCACTTTAGATAAGCTTTTATAGGCTTTGACAGTCTCTTCGGCTGTAAACGTTTCTTCTCTTACGGAACGGCGGGTGGGGAATTTCTGTTAGGAACACGTTCTATGTACATGACTACAATAGTCCCACAGATTTTTCCCCAAGAGTATTAAGAAAATCTTAAATATACATGGGTAAGCATTGAGAGGAGTAATTGGCTCAAATGCTTACATAGTCTGGGTTTACAGGGAGAGAGACAACCCAGCCGTAGAGCATTACTTCAGCATTTGCGATCGCTCTATTTCTCTTCACTTGGCATAGTACGGGCTTGGTCACCAAGCCCCTAAAAAACAATGGCACAGACTCAGACACTCAACATCAACCAGCTACAGCGGGAGATTCAGAAACTCGAACGGGAACTGGTAATCCTCAAACGGACTAACCTCTGGTCGATTGACCGTCGAGTCAGTCAGTACCCACGGCTTTTAAGGGGATTAGCTGGTGGAGTAAAACTGGATTTCAATGAGCCTCTTTTTTGGATTTGCCGCCGGGTACTCATGAGTGCCTCTGTTATCTATAAAGTCGGAAGTGCTTACCATCTTAGGTGTAACGTAAGCGATCACACGCCAAACCATCAAAAAACTTGACAAACAGCGCACCCCGTAATCTAAAACCCCAAACGCTGCGCCGCCCGTCGCGAGAGCCTCTTCCCCCCGGTGGTCATACGCTCTTTGGTGGTTTGGTGGTGACTCTTAAAGATAGCCATCGCTCCCTTTTCGGGATACTGTAAGGATTCACGCATTTGTCTTGTGTATAACAATGTGCGTCAATTCAACATAATTCTCTGCTGTGCTGAGTATAACTTGAAAACTGCTGTAGAATGAGACAGCTCTGATTACAAATGGACTTTCCTTGGCTCTATGGCCGGCTTTGGGGACTTGCCCCAAATAGCGAATGAAACAGCCCTGTCCAAATAGCGCCTTTCAACGATGTAGAACAGCTTACCCATAAACATCCTACAGCACATTAAAAAGAATGCTATCAGGAAAATTACTAATCGCCCGTTGCAGAGTAGCTAGCGCTCTGTTATAGTCCAAAATAGCTGTCAACAAATTGACTCTGGCACGAGTTAACGCGGTTTGCTGATTAATAACATCAGTTTGAGTGCCAACCCCAGCGCCAAATCGCAATCGTGCTAATCGTAAGCTTTCTTGTGCCTGTTCTAGGGCAAAGGATGCTGTTTGAATGTTTTCTTCACTCGCTCGTAAGTTGAAAAAAGCTTGTTCGACTTGTAAACGGACTTGATCACGCCGACTGGCAAAATTTGATTCAGCGATCGCCACATCCGCTTCGGCTTGTCTAGCTCTGGCTCTAGCGGCTCCCCCATCAAAAAAATTCCACTGGAGTTGCGCTCCTAAGGTGAAACTATCGAGCGGACCGCTGCTATCATTCAACTGGGTTAAAATGTTATATCTAGCAAACAGATTCAACTGCGGCTTATTACTGGCTAGGGCGATACGCCGTTGTTGTTCGTTGATGTTGCGTTGTACCAGTTGCTGTTCCAACTCGGCTCGGTTCTTTAGGGCGAGGATAATACTCTCCTCCAAGGAGATTTCCCAATCTCCTGCCACTTGTATGGGATCAGCCGCCGAGGCTTCTACTTGCTGATCCAAGCTTAACAGTTGAGCAATCTGGCGTCGGGCAATGCGTTGTTGACTAAGTGCGTCCGTTAAGTCTTGATTGTTATTGGCAAGTTCCACCTGCGCTTGCAACACTTCAAATCGAGTTCCTAAGCCAGCTAATTCGAGCAACTGAGCATCCCGCAGACTCCGAGCCGCATCATTAACGGCGGCTTGGCTAATTTCTACTTGAGCATCTGCCTGTTGTAAATCGTAGTAGGCACGGGTGGCATTTAGTCGCAATTCTTCCGAGAGACGTTCAATGTCTAGCTGTTGAAAACGAACTTGCTGCTCAGCGGCTCGAATGCTGGCTGAACGACGCCCAGCCGTATAGGCAGCATAATTTAATTCCAGTCTACTCTCGAATGTGGTGGATATATTTGTTGTACTCGTTGGAACATCTATGCCAAACAATTCCAGTATCTCCTGGGAACCGCCTTGCTGACCCCCTGTTTCCGACTCGACTCGGATAAATTCTGCGATCGCATCGATTGTGGGAAATTCGGCAGCCAAGGCTTCTTGAAGTGCAAATTCTGCTCTTGCTAACTGGAGTCTAGCGATTTGTAACTCCTGATTGTTACGCTGTACTAATTCTATGGCTTGTTCTAGGGTAATCGGCTGAGTTGTTTGAATTTGAACCTCCTCAGGTTGGGTGGGAAACTGCAATGGATTAGCGCTAGGATTAAGCAATTCTGATGGGGGTTGATCCGGGGTCGTCGATGGTATCGGCGAAGGGCTAATATTTGGAGTGAGAAAGTCGGTTGATGGTGTTTCGGGTTCGGACAAAATGGGAACAGAAGGTAAAGGTTGAGGTGATTGAACCACTAAACGACTTTTGTCGGAGGTAGCGAGTCTAGTTATCGGGTTTTGAGTGAGTTCCCAGTTATTGGGAGAAATCTGAGCTTGGGGTGTCACGGATTCACGTACTTCAGCGTAGGTTTGTTCTTTGGTAGCGTGCAGAGGGGGATTCAGGGAAGAAATAGAGTCATTCGCGACATCGGTTAACTTATCCTTTGTCAAGTGAGAATTAGCCGAGCGAACGTCTGCCAATTCTCTATCTTTAACCTCATCGGATTGATGGATAGGAACTTGATGTTGAGCATGAGCCAGTGATCGTAAATCTTGACTAGCACTCGATTTCGTATAAATTAAAGCTATCGCTGTTCCTACACCTACAACTACAAAATCACGAAACGTTAGCATATTAACTATGTTTTAAAATATTTCATTTGGTTCAACAATTAATAGTTTCGATTACTGACTATCAAGTCGAAGGCTTTCGGCTTCCGCCTGCAACTCCTGAAAGTAATCGCTTTGAGTAATCTCTTCTACTTCTCGTTCCCGCTTGTGTTGGTCAATTTCTATCCGCAGTTCTTGCAACTGCTGCTGGAGATATTCCTCTTTTTGCTTACGTTGGCTAATATGTTGGACAATACCTTCGTAGTAAAGTAATTTTCCACTGTTATCGCAGACAGCTCGCGTATTCTCTTCAACCCAGATAACCGTACCATCTTTACAATAAACCTGATATTCCCAATTTTTAATCTCTCCTTGTTCCGCCATGATGCGTTTAAACTCATCTTGACCATTCGGATCAACATAAATTTGGCGGCTAATATCCGTGACACAAGCCATTATTTCTTCAGGAGAAGAGTAACCATAAATGTGTGCCATAGCTGGATTCAAATTAATATAATGACCGTCTGGTG
Organism: uncultured Coleofasciculus sp.; assembly: GCA_937127375.1. GTDB lineage: Bacteria > Cyanobacteriota > Cyanobacteriia > Cyanobacteriales > Coleofasciculaceae > Coleofasciculus. The sequence continues at coordinate 20,045 of CAKZMA010000684.1, forward strand.
ACATTTGGAAAATACCTTCCAAAGCATTTTCAAAAATACTGCGATAATTTTCTTCCGTGATTCGCAGCGCTTCATTTTTGATTTCTAGGGTTTGAGCATAGTCTTCTAGCTGCTGATAGGATCGTTTGAGGTTCTTCCACAGGGTAGCGCCGATACTCAATACTCCAGAACAAATAACCGCTAACAGGGGAGTAAATGCTGGAATTGACCAGCCTGATAAAAAGGCAAGATATGAACTCGTGAGGATAATGCCGCTAGCGATAAAAATACCCCCCAGTGATATCCACCGTCGGCGAACGTAGAGTGATCCTAGGGCGGCACTCCATCCAGACCAAAACAAAATTATTAGCCAATTGAACGGCTTAACCGAGGCTCGAAGCATGGGTCTACCGTGTAGCGCGGCACTCAAAATCTGACTGGTGAGATTGGCATGAATAACGACTCCCGGCGTTAACTCCTGAGCAGCAAACAAAGTGCTACTATAAGGCGTAGGGTAGTTATCATTAAGACTCGGTGCTTTTGCTCCCACCATGACCAAGCGATCGCGCATTAACTCTGGGGGGATACGGTTTTCTAGGACATCCGTCATTGATATAGTCGGGAAACTCTTGATTCCTCCCCGATAGTTCAATAAGATTTGGTATCCTCCCGTGTCCGCTTTACTATATTCTCCTTCGTTGCCTGATAAGGGAACAAATATGGCTTTACCTAAACCATAAATCTTCTTATTCTCATCAATAATTTCCAGTTCTATCCCGGATTTTTCTAAATACATTAGTGCAAGTTTTACACCGAATCCTTGCCGAATTGTGCCGTCCTGTTTGCCAACGATAATTAACCCTCGGCGAATCTTGCCATCTGCATCCAACAAGAAATCGTTAGCGGCAACTTGACCGAGCTTATCTAGAGTAGGTGGCGGAGCAATTGAGTTGCCAGAAACCTTCTCAATTCCGATTAAATTCGGAGTGGAGTTGAAAACTTTGACTAATTCCTGATGTCCGGGTTCGACGGGCAAATCTCGATAGATATCAAGTGCAATGGCTCTGGGTTGCTGAGCTTTTAAATTGCGGATTAACTGAGCCATGACCTGATCCGACATGGGCCATTGCTTCACATACTTGATATCAGGTTCATCAATGGTAACAACAACAATCCGTTTGTCAATTGATTCGGCTGGACGCAGTCGAAAAAATTGATCTCGTATTGACCATTCTAGTAAGTTGAACAAGCCTAACTGGGTGCCAGCAATGACTAAGGCAGCTACCGTGGGAGAAATTATTAGTACTCCTCGCCATTGTTGAAGGAGTTTCTTTGAATTTTGCCACATTATATTTATTCTGGATTAAATCTTATAACAAGAAAAGCGGCAGAAACGCTCATTATTTTCTGGATAAATATGGGTATTGCCGCCGCTATAGTTGTGAGGAATCATCTGGCAAGAATTAAGCGACATTAGGATTACAACCGTTCTGCAAACGGTTGAGTGGCGATCGCGCTTAATTCCATTTGCTCTAACAACGCTTTCCACTCTTGAGTAAGAGTTGCATTATCAGACTGCGATTTCTGAGCCATCGCTAAAACTTTCAGGGTGTCGTACCAAATCCCCGCTTGAGCATAGGCAGTCGCCTGTTCTATCGCCGAGGAGGAAGACTGGCGAGAGCCTGTCACCTTCGGTTGAACTCGCTTCACCCATCCGGTTACGACATAGTTATCGGGTTGAAGAATACCATTGGGTTGAATCGGAGCAAAAAACCACAAATAGTGTTTATTCATATCGAGTTCTGGGGCATTTTCTGGAAGCGTAATGCTGATAATTCCGCCCTTTCCAGAAAGTTTCAGCCGGGTTTGGTAGTGATGCTTTCCTTGTTCATCTTGTAGACTGAAAAAGACTTCTTTTGAAAGAGTCGGTGGCAAATAAACAAAGAAGGTTGGACGTGCTGATACGGTGAGTCCGAGTTTTGAGGGGGGAAGCAAAGCTGTCATCGCGGGCAAATCCTCACTCCGAACACCACCACCAACACTGTTGGTAGGAGCTGCATTTCCCGGTGCGGTGAATTCTACGTCACTCCGCACACCACCACCGACACTGTTGGTAGGAGTCGCATTTCCCGGTGCGGTAAATTGGACGTCACCCCGCACACCACCACCGACACTGTTAGTGGGAGCTACATCTCCTGGTGCGGCGAATTGGACGTCACCCCGCACACCACCACCGACACTGTTAGTGGGAGCTACATCTCCTGGTGCGGCGAATTGGACGTTACCCCGAACACCACCACCGACACTGGTAGTGGGAGCTACATCTCCTGGTGCGGCGAATTGGACGTTACCCCGAACACCACCACCGACACTGGTAGTGGGAGCCACATCTCCTGGTGGCTTAAATTCCAAACTGATCAGTGAACCATTGGCTGAGGGTTCACGTTCATTGGGAATTAAACTGGCTTCGGCTGACTGATTCAGTACAGTAGCGACGAGTAATCCTGATGTCAGGGTAGCTGACAATAAACGTTGAGGAAAGGAGACTTGAAGTTGATTCATTTTTTTACCTCGACATAGATAAAACGATTGATTTCTTAATTTTAAAAATGGCTAAATCCAATTTCCAACTAATACAAAAGATGCCCAAAAATAGGGATGTTTATGTAATGGATTTCGTAAAACATAAACTTGAGCTTGACGCAGTGCTTCTGCCTTCGTCAGGTTACGGTCTTTTCGCGTGAGCTGGCGATAAAATTCACTCATGAGTTCAGCGGTAGATTCATCATTAACTGACCACAAACTGCCTAGGGTACTGCGAGCTCCTGAACGCAAGGCAAATCCGGCTAACCCTAAAGTAGCCCGCTTATCACCCACTGCCGTTTGACAAGCACTCATCACCAATAATTCAATTGGCTCGACAATGCCTAGCCGACTGTTTTGAAACAAACGGTCTAAATCTTTAACCGTGATTCGCTCATTCCAAGTCAGGAGAAACGTTTCCTCTAATTTTGAACTGAATTGACCATGGGTAGCCAAGTGAACAATGGGAAACGATTGACGGTCAATCGTATTTTGTAAGCGCGGGAGAGTAAACTCTTGATTCAGTAATATCTGACTCCTGAGTTCAGCGCTGAGTTGTTGAATTTCTGCCTCAACTTTAGGTAAAGCCGAAAAACCTTGGCGGGCTTCAGTTATCGCAGCCGCTAATACTCTGGAATCGTTAGAGTCAAGTCCCTCCGGAAATAGTTGTAACCCCGGACTGAGGGCAATTCCATATTTTTCGACAAGATACTGTTGACCATCATAAAGAGCAGCCATTGGTAAATTTCGCAAAAAACCATCGAGGACAAAGACGAGAGTTTTAATATTATTTTTGACTAAATCCACCTCAGAGGGTCGAATCAGCCAGTCATAAACCAACTCGGATAGTTGCAAACGCTCGTTACTTGAATAACCAAGGAACAAGGACGAGTAAAGGTTTTCTAAGATTCGTTCCACGTCATGGCGAGGCAGTTGGATGGCATAATGGTGTAGGGGTTGATTGGGAATTAAGAGAATGACATCTAGACTATGCTCAAGAATAATTGGATAGATAACCGCCGCTTGGGTATCGATTTGATCAATTTGGACGGGCTGAGTATCTAGACAAGCATCTCCAAAAAAGTTATCTAATTCTGCAAGTTGCAACGCTTCAATGACTTCCAGGGCTTCTTTGAGGTTGGCTTGAGGGATTTCTCCATCCTCAGGTGTCAACAGTAAACTCACCAGTTCCCGATAAATAGGTTCTACATTTTCTCGGAACTCAAACTCCGCTTCCCGATTCATAGCGACTAAATCGAGCCGTAGGGCTTGGAGACTGTCGAAGGCATTCCGATAAGCGGCTATGGCTGCGGTAATATTGTTCTGCTGTTTGAAAATGCGACCTAATTCCCCAGCCGCCCGCGCGATTATATCTTCAGCATCAATCATCTGAGCAATCTGTAGCGCTGGCTCAATCAGACTTTTACCATTGTCCCACTGCTGGTTTTCTACGTAGAGTTTGCCGAGTTGATAGAGGGAGAAGGCTTCGGCACGAGGATCGCTGAGTTGTCTGGCTTGTTGAACGGCAGTTGCCAATAACCGGGCAATTTTATGGGAGTCGGAGATTGTTCCTAGCTGGTGATTGATTTCAGGAGAATTGATAGTTTCATGTCCCATTTTCATTAGAATTTCTGCCAAATTTATCCGAGCGTAGACAGCCGGACGACTGGGAGAGAGTTGGGATAGGTTGGATTCAATTGGCGGTACTAAAGAGCCTGCCTTTTTCCACTGTTGGGTTTTCACCAACAAACTCAGTTGATTGAGTTGGGCTTGTACTCGAGACAGGGGATCTTCGGCTCGATTTGCCGCTTCTTGGTAATATTGCCAAGCCACATCCTCTTGCTGTAAGTATTGGGCAACATTACCGATGCTTAAAAGAGTCGCACTGGTGTCAGCATTGGTATTGAGTCGCTGGCTTATCGACCAACTTTGCTCTAAAATGTCCTTGGATTGCAGTAAGTCACCCACGGTTTGCAGGGCAACGCCTAAACTTCGCAAGCTATCGGCTTTGAGTTGAGAATCGGGTTGAGTTTGCAGTTGTTTGACGAGCTGCTCTAAGAGGCGTCTTGCCCGTTGGTAGTTTCCCAAGGTTTGCAAGGCTTGAGCTTGGTTAATTTGGCTTCCCAGCTTTCCCGCTTGATTTTGAGCGCGATCATACGCCCTTTCAGCTTGTTTCCAACTCTCTAGAGCCGCTTCGGGCTGTCCCGTTGCCAGTTGCAGCCTGCCGTGAGTATTCAAGGCTTGAGCTAAGATCGCGACACCCCTGAGATCCAGTTCCTCAAAACGCTGCAATAGAGTTAGGCTTTTCTCAATTGCCTGACGCGATCGCTCCCACGTTCCCAAATCTTGATAAGCTGATGCGAGATAGTTGAGGGCTTGGGCTTGATTCAGGAGCGCCCCATCCGTGGCATAGGCATTAGCCGCCTGTTGCCAAAGGATAGTCGCTTCAAATAACTGTCCGGCTTCGTAGCGTTGTCTTCCTTGTTGTAAAAGCTCAGCAGCGGTTGGCGGCTGTTGAACGATCTGCTTAAGGTTAGGAATAGTTGGCGGCTGGGCTAGTGTTGGAACAACGGTAGTTACTAGAAAAAGAGTCAGGAGAAAGCAAACCGGAAACACGAACCGTGAACCCGAGAATGCTTTCCCTGTTCTATCTTTGTCTTGGTGCTTTTTGCCCTTGTGGTAAATGCTCGCCATAATTTTACCCATTCCTAGTTTTGGCGTCCGTTGAAGGATGGCAATTCGTGGCAATAGGGCAGTCTGGAGGGATCAGTTAAAGACGTTCCATTCTCTTCAGCAGCAACCAACACGACATTCCCTTTTTCATCCCTTATCCAACCTGTTGCTTCCACCAAACGAGGTGATTGATTGCTCAATCGAGCTTGAGGATTTTCTGAGGAGATATTCCCCCCTTCTGTTGCTGGCGAAAAATCTTGTAAATCCTGCCACACCGTCTCAGCTTGGAGCATCGCCGTTGGGTCTTTCGGCAAACCTCCACCTCCGGTAATGGTAAAGGAATTTCCCTCCACCCCAGCACAGCCAGCCACCACTTGATTGCTCTGAGGGGTGACGTCTGCTGATAATGTAATCGTTACGGATTTGGGATCAATCTCGAAGCCGTTTATGTTTACGACTCCAGCCACCCCAAACTCAGAACTGGCAGTGATATCACTCAAGGGTGTTTGTTCCTCGCGAAACTTAAGCCCAAAAATGCCGGTTGCTGCCAGTTGAATGTTGCCTCCATTCCCCTTAAAAGCATTGGCAGTAATGTCGCTATTTTCAGTCGGAATTGCCACAATTAATGGGGCATTAATCGCAATATTTCCCCCATCGCCGCCTGCACCTCCCGTTCCGGCTGTGGCAGTAATTTGGCTATGGCGACGCATTAGCAACACGTTATTCAATTGCACATCAATATCCCCACCTTCACCAAACGTTGTTTCAGCACTGAGAGAGGATTGATTATCTAGAGTGAGAGAATCGGCTTGGATTTGAATACTCCCTCCACCTATTCTTGCTGCTTGACTGTTGGCGGCGGTGGCAATTTGGCTATTGTCCAAGGAAATTGACTCAGTTGCCCCCAGGAAAATTTGACCCGCATTCCCCTGTCCAAAGGTGCTAGTACTTAAAAGAGCGTTATTGCTTAGAGAAATTTGTCTGGCAGTAAAGTCGAGCCTTCCACCATTGCCAACGGCGCTGGGTTGGTCTTGGGAGCCAACACTACTGCCAATGTGACTATTACTGACCACGATTTGATCAGCCGTAATGTTAAACCGACCAGCATTTCCTTCTCCTTCTGTACTATTCAATGCTTCCGCACCATTGGTCATCGAAAAATAATCGGTGACAATATTAATATCGCCCGCATTTCCCCTGCCACTACCCCGGACTCGATTTAGTAAATAAGACCCCCGTTCATTGCTGGCTTTCCCATCTAATAGGACTCTCTCACTAGCATTCACGGTTATATTGCCAGCATTCCCCAGTCCATAAGTATTCGTATTGAGTCCAGCGCCGTTGGTCAGGGATAGAACACGGGTATTGATCTCAATACCTCCAGCATTTCCGACGGCTGATGGTCCTGCCACGATGTTATAGATATGGCTTTCGTCTCCATCTAATTCTCCGTCTAAAGTAACTGTATCGCGAACATTAATCACCACCTCTCCAGTATTTCCTCGACCATAAGTCCCATTATCTATTCGGCTGCCTTCAACCAGATTCAGATTAACCGCATCAATCCGAATATCACCCGTATTCCCCTGCTCAAAATTACTGAGATTGAAGAGACCGCGATTGGCAAGATTCACAGTTTCTGCATCAATGAGGATGCTGCCAGCGTCACCACTGCCCCGCGTAATACTCGATATTGTCGAGTTATTGATATCTAAGGTTGTCCCTTGAATCCTTATATCTTTAACGTCACCTGCACCGGAAGTCGCCGCCGCTATTTCTGCTCCAGATTCCAGGGATAACTGTCCGGTATTAATGGTTAATGTCCCCGTATTTCCAGAGTCTTGAGTGATGGACACTAACCCACTTTTTGTACCATAATTGGGATTAAAATTGTCGGGGTTAAAAGTATCTGGTGGCAGAGGGATTCCCGTTCCCTGATTTTCTAAGGAAACCTGAAGCCGGTACGTGTCCCCCCGATCAACGCGATCGCCTTCTAACCGATTTAAGCTGGATGGAACGCTATCGAATTCGCCCACACCAAGGATGTAAGTTCCTGGTGAGCTAAACCGGGTAGAAAGATAAGAGTCTTGGCTGACACTGCTGCCACCAACACCTTCGGTTATATTGGCATCGTCATTCGCTGCCACGATTTCTCCGGTGGCTCGATTAAAAAGAACAATTTCTGTATCTAAACTGCCGGGATTATCGCTATAGCCATCGCCATTGTCGATGTCGAAGATACCCTGACTATTCGCTTCAGTAATGGTAAAGGAGTAATAGTCAAATTGATCAGCCGCTGTTCCTAAAATAGTTTGACCACTAAGAATTTGATCGGGAGTGCGCTGAATGGAAACATAGGGAATGCCATCAGATCCTGAGGCTTCGACATCTGGGTTAGACTCCGTACTAAATTGTAAAGCATCTAGATCAAAAACAGGTACTCCGGCAAACGGAGAACGGATAAAGTCAGTGCTACTTCCAGAAATTTGCACACGTTCAGTGGCATTAATTGTCAGATCACCCGCTTTACCGCTGCTGTTGGCTAACGTGAGAATTTGTCCTCCACTTTCGGCAATTAAGTTATTCACATTTACGTAAATTGTGCCACCTGGATTTTGGCTATCGGTGACAGTAGCGATAAACCCTCTGTTAATTAAACGAGTGGTGCCTTGGGGATTATCCGGATTAATCCTAATATCTCCACCCTTACCACTGTTCGGAGTGGCGGAGTGAGAGAGAATCCCACTGAAGAGTCCGTCAGATGTAAAACCGGAAATCTCTAAATTGTTGGTGTCTAAGAGAATAGTTCCGGCATTTTTGGCTGACTGAGTAACTGTGGTAATTCTTGAACCGGAGGTGACAGCAACGGAATCGGCGCTAATGTCAATATTTCCGCCGTCTAAATTGGCTCCAGATTGGACTGTATTGGCGATTAGACTTCTGTCACTCAGGGAAAGGTTTCCTGTGGCATTGATTAAAATATCACCCGCTTGACGGCTACTCTGGTCAACTCCCGCTAGGAGTTGAGAACCACCGAAAATGTTTAAATTATGGGTATAGAGGCCTATGCTACCATTACCTGTAACATCCGCGATCGCACCATTCCTGAGAGTAACATTCCCACGCTTGATGGCATCAGGAAAGGAGGGAATAACACCTTCAAGTTCCACTATTCCTGCTCCGGCTAATCCACCAAAGACGACTTGACCTCCCGGCGCTTTTAATGTACCACCATCAATAGTGACATTACCACCCAGAAGCGTTAAGGATTGATTAGCAGAGACTTCCAGACCAGATTGCCGCACTTCCACATCAGCAGCATTACCACCATATTGCAGTCCAATCGGCACGTTCATGGTAAGTAAAGGTGGGGCGTCGGGATCGTTGGCACTGAAGGTCATACCATTTTCAAACACAATACTGTTTCCGGTACTGGCGAAAAACGAGCCACCGATATCGAGTCGAGCATTAGGACCAAACACAATGCCATTGGGATTGAGTAAAAAGAGATTGGCTGTGCCATTGGCACGAAGCAATCCATCGATGTTCGACTGTTGCCCTCCAGTAACGCGAGTAATGATGTTGTCAATGGTGAGGGCGTTATCAAAGTAAGCTGTTTCTCCAAAGTTAACGTTAAACTCAAGGAAGCTATGAAAAAGATTTTTGCCTACAGTTGTCCCTTTTATAATCTCATAAGTTTCTCCAATTTGCCTCACATCAGAGATAGTTGGTAGTGTTGCGTCTGGGATAATCTGGGCACTCGCCGTCTCCGGCGTTACTAATCCTGTAAAAGACAGAATTGGTATGACCTGAATGAATTTAAGCACCCATTTAATTGGTATTTTTAAGTCTGAATTGTTGATAACCATTTCAGGACGTGGGGTTCTTTAACCCAGAATGTGTTTGGCAACGTTCCCAACTGCTTGACTAATCGGATGGTTAGGGTAGTTGAGGCAAAAGATACCCCGACTTGCCAGTCGAAGCATGTCTTTTGACTCAGGAATAATCCCTGCTACTGGAATCTCGTAAGTTTGTTCAACTTGCTGACGCAAATCATTGAAATTGTATTCGGTGAGGGCTTTATTGATCATCAGCAGCAACTTAGGCACTCGTAGCTTCCGGGCGACATCAACGCTGACAGCAGTACCCTGAAAATCTTGCTGGTCGGGTCGAAGCACGAATAAAACGATATTAGAGGTGGTTAGTGAAATCAGCGTTTCTTGGTTGAGACCGGGGTGAGTATCAACAAATAGGTAGTCAAGATCAAGAGTTTTGATTAAGTCTTTGAAGCCTTCTAATAGAAGCTTCACGTCGAACCGCTCCCGTAAAATTCGGGAAATATCGTTTAATTTCACACTGGAGGGGACTAAATAAATCTGACTGCGGTCAGTTCCCTGATTGTTGAGTACAGAAGTAACATCATACGCCGCATTAGTGATTGCACAACGACCCCAGAGGAAGTCGTTAAGAGTACGTTCCATTCGTTCTTCATCAAAGCCGAACAGGACGTGGACGCCGGGTGATTGGATGTCGGTGTCAATAATGGCAACCCGATGACCTTGGCGGGCAATGGTAACAGCAAGATTGGCGGTTGAGTTTGACTTGCCAGTGCCACCTCGATAGGAATGAATGGAGACAATTTGGGGCATAATCAGTAGTTTCCTAAGCGTTAGGCTGTAGCCATGAACAGGATGCTCGCTGATGAATTCGATTGAATTCCAAAGCAACCTAGCTTTCGGTATGGAGGTTTTCGTGCTTTCTAATTAATTTACCATTTGTCGTTGCTTTATTCCCTTGGTTTATGGCAGATAAAGTGATAAAATTAGGGATTAAAAAGTGACAAGTTAAGATAATGTCAGTCACGGTTCTCATTTGAAAGCACTACACCCTAAGCTGTCACACATTTAAAATGGGAATGGGTAGCGAGCAAGATGCAAAGCCTGCGGCATGGCTTCGCTTAACGCACTACAAGGATTTCGTCATTATTGACATCAAGGTTTAAATGCCAAACAGCTTACACCCTGCGGGTGCATGTCATGGAAAGCACGTCATGTTCACGGTAATGGTGGCGTTGGGTTTTGTTCTTTTCCTCAACCCAACCTACGAAGTTGACAGGCTTCCCACCCTGCCTCTACCAGTATGTATTGCACCCAATTGAGAAGTGCTATAGAAACCTGAGTCGGGGCGGGTTTAGTTACATCTGGGTGCAACCGAAAAGATAATAGTGAAACCCGCCCCTACACACGTAACACTCACGTTGCGCCAGATACCGTGAAAAGTTAGCTACTAAATCCGGGTTATAGCGCTACGCGCCAGGGAATAGGCTTTCTTGCAATAGTTAAGACAAAAGCTTACCTGGCAAGGGATTGAGCGATTTGACTTTTTCTTTTATGTCCTAACCTTAGTGCGTAGTGCTATAACGACTCCCTTTATGGGTGGAGACAAGGCAAAAGGCTGTCATGCAAAAGGTTTTCATCAGCCAAGGGATAAAGGGGGTTTCTGTCATTGGATTTGGTATCAGCGCTGATTCTACCTATCCTGCTATTAAATTTGTTACTTTTTTATGCCATTAATTGATTACTTTTTATGCCATCAACTCATCAACAACGGCAACCTTAGATGATAAGTTTATTGTACTTGCTGAATCATTTCCTGAACTTATTTTGACATTACGCACTACCGTTCTGGCTGCTTGCGGCGCCAGTGACTCCGAAACCCAGGAACTGCTCGCTTACAACCACAATATGTTTGATCACAGCCGTTTAAAGCTTCCCCAAACCTTTCCCCTCTCTCCTGAGGCTCATGTTGAGGCTTGGCGGTACTATACGGTTCAAGCCGAAAAAGTGGGAGCTTATGCGGTATTAAAACAGCACCTCGTGCAGTTTCAGTTCCCCATACTGGCTGGCATTAGTCAAACGGAAGACTATCGCGTCGCAACTCGTCAAGGAAAACCGATGAACCCAGAGGCGGGCGCGACTGGGCTAGTTTTCAGCGAACCTGAAAAACTACAGATTCAGTTGCATCAAACCCTGGCGGGTTTCATTCCGGTAATCATTGCTGGGAATCGTGAGGATTTTGTCACCTTGGTACAAGCACTGACTAAACGCAATGAACCCCAACCCATACCGGATTCAATGGGAGCCTGTATTGTTAGTGGTTATAACAACTGGAGTCGCATCCATCACTATCGGCAGCAGTGGGTTGCTCAAAGGGGGAAAGACTCTGAAGCTGACTGGGCTTGTGAGTTTAAACGCCTGATTCCTCAGAAGCCATTGTATCAGGATCGGTTCATTATTCTCAGCCCTGGTGCCTACAGTAATATTACCGCCAGTGAGCTGGGACTAACGGATATCCTTTGGCAACAGTTTTCCTTGAAAATTCGTTTAGAACATGAATCAACCCATTACATTACTCACCGCTTATTTGGAGCCATGCGGAATAACTTACTGGATGAATTAATTGCTGATTACCGAGGGATTGTCGCTGCCCTAGGGTACTATCGAGCTGACTGGTTTCTCTATTTTATGGGCTTAGAGTCATTTCCCAATTATCGAGAGGGTGGGCGGTTACAAAACTACAGGGGCGAACCTCCCCTATCAAATGGTGCTTTTAGAATTCTGCAAGAACTGGTGAAAAAAGCCGCCGAAAATATCGAAGATTTTGATCAAAACGATTTAGGACAACCCCGAACCTTAACCGAACAGGTTTCAACCTTAATAGCGTTGACAACGCTGACTCTTGAGGAGTTCGCGTCTCAATCAGGCAGGTCACTCTTGAAAGCTGCCTATTCTCATTACCGAGAGCAATTGTTTGCCGCTTGAAGTCGTGACACCCTGCTAGTACCGCTAAGTAGTCGGACACAATTAAAGTTAAATATGAGGGCAAGGCAATAGGCAATAGGCAATAGGCAACAGTAAGGATTGATCGGCTTGTTAACCTTTCTTAGTACAGCTTTCCAGAATTTATATCCAGAGTACTGACCTGGCAATCAAAATTATTTTGTTATCCAATGTTCAGCTTGTTTTGAATAAAAGGTGACCGCGAGGTGCTTGTACTAGGAATGACTAGCTAATGGCAACATGATCAGTTGAGCGAGGTTAAAATGCTCAGAAAACTACAGTCTATCTTCGATAATTTACTCTTACTAAAAAAACCGAATCCTAGTAGAGGTATCCCACAGCAGAGCGTTAATCTTACTGACGTAGTGAGTGCTGAACCTGACGTTTTGCTCAAAGACTTCAGTCCCCAAAAACCAAGGAATCCGGTTTTAGTTAAAGAGTTACGTGACAAAAATACAGGGAATCCGGTTCTGCTCAAAGAATTGAGTGAAAGTGACATTAACTGGATCATGACCAATGGTCATCAACAGCAGGTTCCCTCTGGTACTGTAATCCTCCAGCAACAGAGCCAAGTGGACAACCTGTACATCATTCTGGAGGGGACTCTTGGTGCGACTATTTCCAGAAACCGAGAGAGTACGTTGGCTAGCGTTTTTGCGGCGCTTGAAGAGGATGATGACCTCGAACAAGAGATTGCCCGCTTCTTTTCGGGTGAAATCCTTGGTGAAATGTCCTTCCTGAATATCAGTCCCTCAGTCACAACCGTGAAGGCAATAGAACATTCGGTGATTCTGGTTTTACCTTGCCAGAATCTGTTAGTAAAACTCCGGCAAGACTTAGAGTTTGCCTCCCGTTTTTATCGAGCGATCGCGATTTTGCTGTTAGACCGTTTTGAACGTCTGGTCAAAGACTTTATTCATCGCCAGAATCTTAAAATTCCCCCTTTGCAAGATGTGCCTTTAATCTTTGGTGAATTAAGTGATAGTGATGTGGACTGGCTGGTTGAGACGGGTATCATTGAAGAATTGACAGTAGACACGGTTCTGATTCAAGCCGGTCGCTCCGTCGAGAATCTTTATGTGGTGATAGAGGGGAGTATTTCTGTCTTTTTTGAAGATAAAGGGAACGATCTCGCCCAAGTTTTTGCCATGCTAGAAAACCAGGAGGAACGTGACGAGTCTCCGGGGACTGAAATTGCTCAAGCGACTAAAGGTGAAATTATTGGTGAAATGGCACTGATTGATGCCCGTTTACCTGCCTATACTTTCAAAGCTTTGGACGATTTACGAGTCTTAGCCATTGACAGGAAACAACTGTTCATCAAACTCCAGCAGAACCCAGGTATGGGCGCTCGCTTTCATCGAGCGATCGCGATGCTGCTTTCGGCAAGATTACAAGGACTAATCAGTCGCCTCGGATACGGCAGAAGCGCCTATCGAATTGGGCAAACGCTATCTCAAGAGTTCGCCTACGACGATGAAATTGATTTAGAGGTAATGGATAATCTTACTCTAGGCGGTGCCCGATTTGATTGGATGCTTAAACGCTTGAGAACTTTGTCGTAGTTGTTAGGGTTGATGGTTCATTGTTCATTGTTCATTGTTGATGGTTCACTGTTCATTTGTCTTTTGTCAAAAAATGCAGAACAATTAATCGTGAGGATTTGTTATCATGCCAAGCCAAGGGAATAAACTTTTCCGTCAAGAAGCCCTAGAGCGCTTATCTTCGCCAGAAAAGCTCGACCAAATGATGCAGGTGGTTAGCCCGAAAGCCTGGTTACCTCTGACAACTATTGGCTTGTTAGTCGCAGTTGGTGGTGTTTGGAGTGTGGTTGGGCGCATTCCCCTTACCGTTACGGGTCAGGGTGTGTTAATTCAGCCTCGCAGCGTTGTGCCATTTCAAACCCTGAGTGAGGGGCAAATCTCCACCCTCACTATCCAGCCAGGGGATAGGATCACAAAAGGTGAGGTTATTGGCACCCTGGATCAATCCAAACTCAAGCAGCAATTGCAGCAAGAACAAACTAAGCTGGCTGAACTGCTCACTCAAAACCAAGAAACCAATCAGCTACAAGACCAAGGGATTGCCCTCAAACGGCAGAACATTGCTCAGCAGCGAACCACCCTACAAGAAAATCTGCGTAATGCCGAGGCATTCAGTCCAATTCTGCGGGAAAAAAGTCTGGACGCATTAGCTCAACAACGTGAAAATATCCAGCAGCGTATCCAACAAAGCCAAGTTTTGTTACCCACCCTACAACAACGATTTGAAGTTCGCCGTCGTCTCCAGCAGGAGGGAGCCATTTCCCAAGATACTGTACTGCAAGCTCAACAACAGTATCTCGAAAGTCAGACCCAACTTGCCGACCTAGAAGCACAACTCAAGCAACTTGACCGTCAAGAAACTGAAGCTGAAGCCCAGTATCTACAGAATCTCAACAGTGTTAAAGATATCAAAAATCAACTGCAAAACCTCAATGTACAAGAAGCTGAGTTGGCGCAACAGGATGTAGAGAAGTCCCTCGACAAAACCAATCAAATCCAAGAAACGAAGCGTCGGATTGCCCAACTTGAACTCAACGTTGCTCAAAGTAGCAAAATTATTAGTCCCTATAATGGTCGTGTCCTAGAAGTTGCCATTGTTCCCGGTCAAGCCGTGAACGCGGGGACTCGCTTGGGTTCTATTGAAACTGAAGACCGCAACAGTAAGTTAGTCAGCGTTGTCTACTTTGCCGACAAAGACGGTAAGCAAGTTAAACCGGGGATGACGTTACAAGTCACTCCCAGTATGGTAAAGCGCGAACGCTATGGGGGTATTATCGGGGAAGTGACTCACATTACCCCATTCCCCGTGACGAACCAAGATATGTCTGCCATTATCGGCAACGAAAACCTCGCCAACTCTCTGGTGGAACAGATATCTGCGACCGGTAGTGGCGCTCCTGTTCAAGTCTTTGCCGAACTGCAACCCGACCCAACCACCATGAGTGGTTACCAATGGTCTTCCTCAGACGGACCTTCTCTGCAAATTTCACCCGGTACCACCGCCCAAGTCAGAGTCAAAATTGGCACTCTAGCGCCGATTTCCTACGTGATTCCGATTCTCAGGTCTTTGACGGGTGTTTACTAAGTAGGGTCTGTTGCAGGGAGTCTTGTGGTGGGGAGAGGCAACAGGCAACAGGCAACAGGCAACAGTTTTAACCCCCTGTTGGGGGAAGATTTTGTCCGACGACTTAAGACATTCAGAAGTATTGATGGGGAGTGCAAACCAGAACCATGGCAATCGCCTTTATTTCTAAGTTACTATCGCCCAATAAACGTCGCGTGCGTACCCCCACGCTGCTGCAAATGGAAGCGGTGGAATGCGGTGCTGCCTCTCTGGGAATTATCCTCAGTTACTATGGTTGCATTATGCCCCTCACCGAACTGCGGCGCGAGTGTGGCGTCTCACGCGATGGTAGTAAAGCCTCTAACGTCCTGAAAGCTGCCCGACTTTATGGCTTGGACGCGAAAGGCTTTAAAAAGCCCTTAGAAGACCTGCAAAATTATCGCCCTCCCTACATTATCTTTTGGAACTTTAACCATTTTTTAGTCGTAGAAGGATTCTCCAAAAATCGCATTTACCTCAACGACCCAGCCACTGGTCGTCGGTCGGTTTCCTTTGAGGAGTTTGACCAAGCCTACACGGGTGTTGTCTTATTAATGGAGCCGGGACCCGACTTTAAGAAGGGGGGTAAAAAACAGAGCATTCTGTCTGCCTTAAGCTCTCGCCTCTATAGTTCACGGGGAGCGATCGCGTTTTGTTTAGTCGCAGGATTGTTACTCACCATTCCTCGCTTAGCTGTACCTGCATTTACCCAAGTCTTTGTTGATGAAATTCTTGTCGAAAATCGCCAAGATTGGCTGCGACCCCTAATTTTGGTCATGGTGTTTACAGCCGCGATGCGAGGACTCTTGGCACGCATCCGGTTTGTTTACCTACGGCGGCTGATGATTAAGTTGTCGGTTTCGATGTCAGGACAGTTTCTCTGGCATACTCTGCGCCTACCGATTGGGTTTTATGCTCAGCGCTTCGCGGGTGAAATCAGCAGTCGGAATGAACTCAATGATAAGGTAGCCGATGTGCTATCGGGGCGACTTGCCACCACCATTATCGATACGCTGATGATGGTCTTCTATATTCTGATTATGCTCCTGTATGATTGGGTATTGACCTGCGTCGCTATTTCTTTCGCAGCATTGAACTTCTTTGCCCTGCAATACTTATCCCGCAGCCGTGTTGATGCCAATATGAAGTTTGCTCAGGAGAACGGGAAGGTGGCTGGCGTGGCTATCAGTGGCATTCAATCCATCGAAACGGTTAAAGCCAGCGGCTTAGAGTTTGACTTGTTTGCTAAGTTTGCTGGCTATTATGCCAAAATGCTCAATGCCCAGCAAGAATTGGGTCTACCCTCCCAAATCTTGTCCACTTTACCCACGTTTTTAACTGCATTGGCAACCGCCTCAATCTTGGTTATCGGTGGCTTACGGGTGATGAATGGTAACCTGAGTATTGGCATGTTGGTTGCTTATCAGACTCTCACCCAGGAATTCCTCAACCCGGTTAACGAGTTGGTCAATTTTGGTAGTACGTTGCAAGATTTAGAGGCAGATGTCAATCGCCTCGATGACGTTCTGCAAAACCCCGTTGACCCGGAAGCAGACCGCCTCAATACCAGCGCCAGTCAACCTCTGACCATTGGGCAAGACTCCTTTCAGCTACAAGGCTACATTGAGTTACGGAACCTGACCTTCGGTTACAGCCGCTTAGACTCCCCCCTGATTGAGAATTTGAATGTGACGTTAAAGCCCGGTCAACGGGTGGCTTTTGTCGGAGGGAGTGGTTCTGGCAAGTCCACGGTTGCCAAGCTAGTCACCGGTCTATATACCCCTTGGGATGGGGAAATTCTCTTGGATGGGATACCCCGTAGCCAGATTCCCCGTTCCATCCTCGCTAATTCTTTGGCAATGGTTGAGCAGGATATTTTTCTGTTTGCGGGGACGGTGCGGGAAAATTTGACCCTCTGGGATAGTACAGTTCCCGAAGCCGATTTAGTCCAGGCTTGTCAAGACGCCGCCATTCACGAGCTGATCCTGAATATGCCGGGGGGATATGATGCCCAGCTCAACGAAGGGGGAACCAATATGAGTGGTGGGCAGCGGCAGCGTTTAGAAATTGCCAGAGCTTTGGTCAGGAATCCGGCGGTGTTGGTGCTGGATGAGGCAACCAGTGCCCTGGATGCGGAAACTGAGTTGATTATTGACCGGAATCTGCGGCGGCGCGGTTGCTCCTGTATTGTGGTCGCTCACCGACTCAGCACCATTCGGGATTGCGATGAGATTATTGTACTCGAACGGGGCAAAGTGGTGCAACGAGGAACCCATGAGGAGTTACGCCTACAGGGAGGCACTTATGGTCGTTTGACGAGTAGTGAAGAGGAAGGGGAATCTGGAAGTCATGCTTGATCTGAATCTGGCTCAGGAAGTACGTCACATTAAAGGGAATCAACCCCTACTCTTGGATAACCCGCAGCAGGTGTGGCTGGTTCAGTCCGGGACGCTGGCTCTGTTTGCTACCCAGGTGGACCAGGGAGAGGCGAAAGGGGCTCGTCATTATCTGTTCAGTGTTGGGGAAGGGGAAGCGTTGTTCGGCGCAGCCCTGTGGCAACAATGGGGGATTTTGGCGGTGGCGATTGAAGCAACAGAACTATTACCCCTAGCGATCGCGGATTTGGGGAGTTTGATTGCGGCTGAAGCTGGGGAAGCTGGGGAAGCTGGGGAAGCTGGGGAAGCTGGGGAAGCTGGG
>CAKZMA010000685.1 GCA_937127375.1 uncultured Coleofasciculus sp.
AGTGGCGCGAGTTAAGAAACCGCGAGGCGGTGATTGAACTTCACGAACCCCCTCCCATTTTAGTTGTAGAAGTGGTTAGCGAATCGACCAAGACTACTGATTATCGTGCCAAGCGGGTCGAGTATAATGTTTTAAATATCCCCGAATATTGGGTGATTGACTCATTGGAATCAAAAGTAACAATTTTTACCCTGATTGAGGAACTGTACGAAGGAGCCGAGTTTGCGGGTACTCAGCAGATTGTTTCCAGTACATTTCCAGAGTTGAGGCTGACAGCCGAACAGATTATTCAGGCTGGGTTAATTCCTCGTGACGAAGCAAACGAATAAGAGACGATGGCATTTGGGTTATGCTAACGGTATCTTCAACCTAGTTACGCCATGTTTTCGGGAAACTAGGTTACAATTTACCCAAATAGCAGCAAAACCGAAAAAGCTCTCAGTTAACATAATAGACCACATCACAGTTTGCCAAAATAGTCCGATCAGTAAATGAACTATCCCTTTGAGAATCTTGATCCAGAAAAATTTCAGGAATTCTGCCAATCACTACTCATAAAAGAATTTCCTGATGTGCAATGTTTTCCTGTTGCACAACCAGATGGTGGTCGAGATGCATTGGCTTATTTGGGAGGGGATCGTTATCCGAATGATTTTATAATGTTTCAGGTCAAGTTTAACAGACGACCACAGGCAGAAAAAGATCCTCACAAATGGCTTGTGAAGATTCTCGAAGGAGAAGCACCAAAACTTAAGAAGCAAATTGCCAAGGGAGCAAAACGCTTTGTCTTGATGACAAATGTTGCAGGAACAGCACACCCTGATTCGGGTTCTCTCGATAAAGTTAATAACCTCCTCAATAATGAATTTGGGGTTCCGTCATTCTGTTGGTGGCGTGACGATCTGAGCCGCCGACTAGATGATGCTTGGAATCTGAAGTGGGCATATCCTGAGCTGATGACAGGTGCAGACCTGATCAGATCTGTGATTGAATCTAGCTTGTCAGAAAACAAAGAGCGCAGAACCTCTGCAATTCGCGCTTTTGTAAAAGATCAGTTTTTGACTGACCAAGTGGTCAGGTTCAAACAAGTAGATTTGCAAAACAGACTTCTTGATTTATTTATAGACGTTCCAATTACTCCTCCTCACAGTGCTACTACGAGAGAACAACGATACCGTTACCACCATATTCATCAGTACGTCACTTACATTACACGAAGTCAGCAAGGCACGGGTATTGTTGATAGAGAGGATATAAATTCACTGCCTGATATAAATCGCAGATTTTATCTAGGCAGAGAGGAAAAAGACACCCTAGGAGCAGCAACCCTATTGCTTCATCCAATTATGCAGGAAAAAGTTCCCTGGATAGTTCTTGAAGGCGCACCGGGACAAGGAAAATCTACAATAACTCAATACCTATGCCAAGTGCATCGTATGCGAGTACTTGGTGACGATGAAGTATTACGTACTTTGCCAGAGGATCACAAAGATGAGGTGTTAGAAACTCTGCCAGAATCTCATAGATCATCTCCTGTTCGGCTACCATTCAAAGTTGATTTGAGAGATCTCGCAGCTTGGCTTGCCGGAAAAAATCCCTTCTCATTGGAAAATGGCAATGAACCTCCACCTGATTGGCGCAAATCTTTAGAGACATTCCTTGCTGCTCAGGTTCGCCACTGTTCAGGGGGTTCTGAGTTTAGCGTTGACGATTTACGCGCCGTAGCAAGACTGAGTCCGCTATTGCTTGTTTTCGATGGACTTGATGAGGTTGCTGATATTGGTCGAAGACAGGAGGTAGTTAAGGAAATAGTTAGCGGTGTTAACCGTCTGGAGGCTGTATCCCTCCAAGTGGTGGTGACAAGTCGTCCGGCTGCTTTTGCGAATTCTCCTGGTCTTCCAGAAGATAAATTTCCATACTATCAGCTAGATGCAGTGACTCCTCCCCTAATTACCGAGTACGCTGAAAAGTGGCTGAAAGCCCGAAAGCTGCAAGATCGTGAGAGTGCAGACGTCAAGAAAATTTTACGAGAGAAGCTGGATCAACCTCATTTACGAGATCTAGCAAGAAACCCTATGCAGTTAACGATTCTGCTTAGCCTCATTCATACTCGTGGTTCATCATTACCTGATAAACGGACTGCACTATACGACAGTTATGTAGAGCTTTTTTTCAATCGCGAGTCAGAAAAGAGTGCAGTAGTTCGCGAACATCGTGACTTGCTTATTGATATTCATAGATATTTGGCATGGATACTTCATGCCGAGGCAGAACAGGAAGGTGGTAGTGGCAGCATCACAGAGGATAAACTCCACAAACTTCTTTCAGAATATCTGGCTACTGAAGGTTACGAGCCATCTTTGTCCAAGAAGTTATTTACTGGCATGGTTGAGCGCGTAGTGGCGCTTGTATCTCGCGTCGAAGGTACGTATGAATTTGAAGTTCAACCACTCCGAGAATATTTTGCAGCACGATACCTTTATGAAACTGCTCCCTATTCTCCCTCTGGAGGTGAACAAAGCGGAACAAAGCCTGACCGTTTTGATGCCATAGCACGTAATTTTTACTGGCTCAACGTTACAAGATTTTATGCTGGTTGTTATAGCAAAGGCGAACTTCCTTCACTTATTGATCGTCTACAAGAACTTACTGAGGTAGAGGGTTACCGTCTAATCAGTCATCCCAGAATATTAGCAGCAACACTACTCTCTGATTGGGTATTTACACAGCATCCCAAGTCAGTACAAGCCGTTGTGGAACTTATTCTAGATGGTATGGGACTGCGATATATTCTCCCCTCAAACAGCCGCCGCATCGGTCAAGGAAATCCAGTCATACTCCCGAAAAACTGTGGTAAAGATGAACTGATCAAACACTGCTTTGCCATTTTAGGAGATACTCCCACTAAAGATTATGCTTTAGACATAATTGATTTGGTAAAAGCCAATGCTTCTTCAGAGGAAATAGCTAAGTTATGGTTTGGAGGTGTGGTTACACAGAAGGGGAGTAAGCGCACTCAATGGCTTGAATATGGTCTGTATTTGGGTGTGTTAGCAAAACTTACATTGGCTGATCTACGTACTGCTCTTGCTGACGATCCGAATGATCCGGAGCGTCTTAATCTTCTATTCAGGGCAAGGCGAATTGACTACTGTGAGGCGAAAGAAGATCGATTTAATGCTGCGATACAGGCTATTTTAAACAGAGACTTTATGGTTGAACGTCGTCGGCGTGTACAGTTCTGTCTTGATTTATTGAGTCACGCATTAGACACAGCTCGCTATGCAGTAGCCTTCAGTCTCCCGCGACCAGTACCGCTATTTGAATGTTGGGAGAGGAATTTCTGGTTGAATGGTGGAAGTCTTTCTATTCGCGATCTAGATAGAACAAATATTAAAAATCCCCCAGTCTTCCCGGAAGTAACTAAATGTTATGACATTGCAGACACTGCACAGATGGAATCACAGCGTCCAGTTATAGAATGGGCAACTGAACTCACACCATGGGACAATCTTATAGAAAAGGTTCGTTCGCTTTGGGGAGATCAATGGGTGTGCTTCCATCTAGCAAATGTTAGCAGTGGAATAAAGTCTAAAAGTGAAACCTGTACAGACTTCCCTGAACTTTTTGATCACTCAAAGCCTCTATGCCGACGCACGCGCTATGCAAGGTTGAGAGCTGGCACAGTACGTTGGTGGCAAACACAATTTGACCAACTGCGTAATGAAACAGATGTAATGTTCATCCTGTTAATTCTTCTAAGTTGGGGCAGTAGCAAGACGCTCACTAAGTTGTCTAGTCGGATTGATGATTTTCTCAAAGAAATATCTGATGAAAACTGGAATCGTTTATACATTTCTATAGAAGAAGCTGTCAAATTAACCCAGGATTCGAGTGATCGTTTACGTTTAGTGGTCTTTGACATGAATTCCCTACCCAGCTCTTTAAGTCCAAGGACTGTTACTTTACTAAGTGTTCGTGCGAAAGAGCAAAATCAAGAGAAGCTGTACTCCAAGTACCTGAGCCAATATGATGGTTGTGACTTATTAACACTCCAATTTTGCCAAAGGATAGCATTAGACTTGCTTAACTCCAGTAAAACAAATTGGGATTCTGTTCGCGAAGTTATCCAGAAAAGCTATAAAAAGGGTGCAATTTCTGAAAGATACGCTTTTCATCAATTTGTTCGTCAATCTGCACAAAATCCTCTTCCTGAAAAAATTGCTCAAGAAATTGCTCAAGAACCAGACCAATATCCTGGATTTCTAGTAGCTGCTGCTGAAGCTAAATGCAAGGAAATTGTTGCCTCAAATATCACCCCAGTGGGAGAGATTGCCAATCGAGATAAATGGTTTGCAACATAGCTAAGCTTAGCCAAATAATCGGGTGATATCAAGTTCGTTTAATCATTCATAGTTGCAAGACATGACTAGAAGGGTTTGAGGTTATTTTATTGTGACTATTCAACGGGACTTGATCTGAGGGATGAATACGCAAAGTATAATTGTTAACTTACCTGTAAGTTTTCTATCAGCCCTGATCCTGGAAAAATGTATCGGGATCAATTCCTGATTCTCGCAGCCGCTCAATCAAAGCATCTAACTGAGCTTGTGCGGCTTTGGCTCGTTGTCTTTCCTGTTGAGCTTGCTGTAAAGCTTGGGCTTTTTGGATTCTTTCCTGTTCAGCTCGTTGTCTCTCTTGTTCGGCTTCCGTCAGAATCCAGTTTCCTTGAGTATCATACCACCGTAACCAGAGGCGATTAATCCCTTGAAACTCTCCCTGCCATAATCCTAAACCTAAGTCTAATTCACTCATCCATACTCGCCTATCTTGTAACTCTAACTCTTGATAATGCGCTCCAT
>CAKZMA010000686.1 GCA_937127375.1 uncultured Coleofasciculus sp.
ACTGGAGTCCCCCCCATAACTTCAGGAGATATGCTAATAATCTGGGAGTCCTTAAACATAGAGTTTTGCCCTCTAAATGTCATTCTTATATAGTTTAACAATTCTGGTATTGTTAACCTCCTAGCCTCCTATTTTCTTTGCCTGAAGTCTTGAGTATGATAGAGAAAGTTGCACCGCGTTCCTATTTCGACAATGTGGTGGCACATGTATCCCTCTATTCCAAATCTCAAGTCCCTACCTATTTGAGAGTGCAAATCTCAATTTAATCTCCAATTTCAACGGGTGTTTAAAAATGGGCAGCAAACACTACAGTAGTTTGCCGCCCAGAATCAATGATTTTGCCGACAAAGGCACGGGATTTTTGAGGGTAACAGTCCGATCTAGTTGTATTCGACGTGTTAGCCTTAAACCCCAAATCAAAAATCAACAGTACCTGGTATTGTCAACATTAAAGTTAAGCAATGGGTGCTAAATTTCATCCAGACTGTTAGGTCAGAACCCAGCAGATACGAAATGGTGTATGAGGAAAGGTAGGAGTATCGTCCTTCTATCCTTCTCTTACTAATTTCCTACTTCGAACTTTATCTTCCATTTGGGGAGCCGGAACTTCGGGCGCCAGCGCCCACCAGCCACTGCTTCCAACTCCTCCTCGTTCAACTCGCCCTCTGGCGATGCGCCCTCACCGTTCTGACTTGAAGCTACGGCAGAGATCAGTTCCTCGGCTGTGACGTTCAAGCCCAGTTCCGATTCAGCAATCCGGGCAACTTCTACTGGATCTTCTATATCAGTGAGTCGCTCCCTTAAATCTGGATCTTTATCGAGGGTTTCAAAAAGCTCAATTACCGCTTCTTG
This sequence comes from uncultured Coleofasciculus sp., assembly GCA_937127375.1. Lineage (GTDB taxonomy): Bacteria > Cyanobacteriota > Cyanobacteriia > Cyanobacteriales > Coleofasciculaceae > Coleofasciculus. The sequence continues at coordinate 853 of CAKZMA010000686.1, forward strand.
GGACATATTAGACTCCATTATTTTTGTCTGAATAATCTAATTTTAACAAGTATTATATTGAATCTAGTTGATTTATATTTCGCTGTTAATTGATTTTTTTTTATATTTTACCGGCCAGATCTACATCAAAATGATGAATTGGCAAGCCGATCAAGCCGCACTTGAGGAAAGCTAAAACTTGATGGATTGATATCACCGTTTAAGACAAGGGAGCGATACGAGTCTAAGTGTACAGCAGCAGTAGCCAGAATAGGAAGACCCGGGTCTTTACCTATTCTGGCTCTCTTAGACTGGTTATGGCAAATTAGCAATTTAAATGAGCTTAAACTGGTTCTTCCGGACTTATTATGCTAAATTGCCTTAGAAAACGCCTCAAATCCTTGCTTAGCAAGAATTTGAGGCGTTTTTTCGACTTAACTTAGACAGTTGAGGCATAAAACTACGGTATAGCTGTATTTGGAGCCGTTTTAACTAACAGTTTGGCATAGTAAGTCCTGAAGAACCTCTTATATTTCGTGGCTATAATTGTCAAAAATAGCCAATTCCTTTGCCCACTTCGTAAAAGCTTGCTACCGGGAAAATGCCAAAATCTTTTTCATCTTCAATACTCCACAAAGAGTGTAAGTAATTATTTATTTTAGACCCTACTTTCAAATAATTATTAAATTTATTAATTAAGTATATATTTTCGTTTTTTTTAATTTCTTGCTCGAATTTAGATTGAGAGAATTGCCAAAAATTTGTATCAAAGCAAGAACCCATAGAATAATGCCAACTCACAAAAAATGCTATCTTTAATATTAATTCAAACAAGCTTTTATTAAACGCTCTAAGTTGATTCTCGTCCAACCTTCTTTTCCCTTCCGACAAATATTTTAGGGGATAATGTGAAGCATAATCAATTTGGATCATTGTCAGAGCAATAGCTGTAGCTTCCAATGGTTCTAAAAATGATGCAGCATTACCGATTTTAAACAGGGAACCATCAAAAAAAGTGTGGCAAGTAAAATTAGGAAAAGTCAAATGTCGTTCTTTTCCATTAGTAACAATATTTTCGGCTTTAATCAATTCATCTAAATCTTTCTCTATTTCACTCTTGGTGTTCAGTAAACTGTTGTAAACGTATCCATAAGAAGTATGGGTGGTGAGGGGGATAACAAAGACCCAACCATGAGGTCTAGCAATACTTCTAGTTGCTGAGTTAAACTCAACAGCTGAACCTTGACGTATTAATGCTGCATTAGTTGGAATTAATGATAACTCTTTATGGAGGTTCTCATCCAAAACTTTTGGAAAACCACTTGCATCAAACGCTAAATCAACTTCCAGTTGAGTTTGATCTTCAAATTTGATAGTAACTAAATCGCCCTTACTTTCCATATGAATTATTTTTTTGTTAATATAAATGGCGGTAATATATTTTTTTAGTAATTCGACTAACTTGTCTGCTGAAATATGATATCCGTAAGCTTTTTGAATGGGATAAAAGTTATGCTTGAAATTTTTGTTGTTGATGCCCCAATGCTCAAAATTAATTCCAAATTTTCGTGTCGCATTGCATTTTTTTTTCAACTCATAAAAGTTTAATCCAGTAATTTCATCTAGCCATTGTGGCAAGTCTAATTGAGTTCCTTCACCTACGCCAATAGTAGGGATACTGGAATCATAGATGTGATACAGCTCAAAGTTAGGAAAATATTTAGTGATGTGTGCGGCAGCTACGCAGCCAGCTGTTCCTCCACCTATTACTGCAACTTTCGTCTTTTTTTCGTGAGCAATCATTTTGAATATGGAACTGAAGGTTTGATAACTGTTACTGTGTAGTATAAAACAGGATATGTGATAGTTGATTGACGATTTTAGGGTTTTCAATTGATGTATTTTTTGTTCTTCAATTTT
>CAKZMA010000687.1 GCA_937127375.1 uncultured Coleofasciculus sp.
TCGCCCAGAGGAGGTTTACCTGATTGTCGAAATTGCTGATACTACAATCAATCGAGATTTAGGGACTAAAGCCAATCTCTATGCAGCCGCAGGTATTGTTGACTATTGGGTTTTTAATGTGACAACCCAGCAACTCCACGTTTTTAGAGATCCTCAAGGAGATGGTTACCAACGTCAGTTAATTCTAAAAGGGAAACAGTCGATTGATATTCTGGCTTTTCCTAATTGTTCGATTATAGTGAACGAGTGTTTTAGAATACGATAAATTCGCGTTAAAGTTAAGACATATCTTAGGGTAGAGACGTTCCGGCGGAACGTCTCTTGGCAAGCTGAAATGAATACATTACCCTGGTATGGACATCATCCTTGCGCCCATCAACGTTAGGGGAGTAAAGCGAATGGGAATAAACAATCATCCATCCCTAATCAACCAGGAAGAAATTCGCGTACGCGGTACGGTACAAGGGGTGGGATTTCGCCCAACGGTGTATCGTTTGGCAAAGGCGTGTAATCTAGTCGGAGAAGTTTGTAATGATGGTCAAGGTGTCTTAATTTACGTATCAGGAACAACAGACGCGATCGCAGATTTTGTGCAACGCTTACAAACAGACTGTCCTCCCCTTGCCAAGATTGAATCGATTGACCGTACTTCCTATAGAGGCGATCGCATTTTCTCAGACTTTACTATTGCCCAGAGTGTTAATAGTAGCGTTCAAACCCAAATTCCCCCTGACGCCGCCACCTGTCCCCAATGCCAAGCCGAAACCTTTGATGTGCGATCGCGCTGGTACAATTACCCGTTTACGAATTGTACCCATTGTGGACCACGCCTGAGTATTATTCGCTCGATTCCCTATGACCGTAAGCAGACTAGCATGGCAGACTTTGCACTATGTCCCGATTGCGCCAGGGAATACCACGATATCGAAAATCGCCGCTTCCACGCCCAACCCATTGCTTGTCCCGTTTGTGGACCAAGGGTATGGTTAGAAGGGGCAAATGGTGAAAAAATTGATACATCTAACCCTATCGATACCGTTTGTACTCTGCTGAAACAAGGGGAAATCGTGGCGATTAAAGGATTAGGCGGGATTCATTTAGCCTGTGATGCCACCAATGAAACCACAGTACAACGATTGCGATCGCGTAAGCAACGGTATCATAAACCTTTTGCTTTAATGGCGCGAGATTTGGGGGTGATTGAACAGTATTGTACTTTGAATGCCGAGGACAAGGAATTATTACAAAGTCCCGCCGCACCCATTGTTTTAATCGATGTTATCCAAAATCGCGACAATTGTAGAGACGTTGCATGCAACGTCTCTACAGCAAAAATTGCGGATTCAGTTGCACCGGGACAAATAAATTTGGGGTTTATGCTACCCTACACCCCCCTCCATCATCTGATTATGCAACAGCTAGATTCTCCGATTATTTTAACCAGTGGAAATCTCTCCGATGAACCACAATGTATCGATAATCAAGACGCCCGTTTAAAATTAGGCAAAATTGCTGATTATTTATTACTACATAACCGTGATATTGTCAATCGGGTTGATGATTCAGTGGTGCGAGTTATTCCCTCTAAACTCAACCCTAAAACCTTGGGGAAGAATTCAAAGCCTCTCTCCTCGCAGGAGAGAGGTTTGGAGAGAGGTTTTCCCAATCCAGTGAACGATAGAAGCATTCAAGAAAGACACATCCTCCACACCCAAACCCTACGCCGCGCCCGTGGATATGCCCCGAAACCCATTCCTTTACCGCCAGGATTTGACCATTGTCCGCCGATTCTGGCGATGGGGAGTGAACTGAAAAATACCTTCTGTTTATTGCGAGACGGACAAGCAATTTTATCTCAACATTTAGGAGACTTAGAAAATGCTGCTGCCTTTAACGCTTACCAGACTACCCTGAATCTCTACCTAAACTTATTTAACCATAAACCGAGTGCGATCGCGACAGACAAACATCCCGAATACCTATCGACGAAACTGGGACAAGAACTCGCTACCGCCAATAATCTCACCTTACATTCTATCCAACATCATCATGCCCATATTGCCGCTTGTATGGCAGAAAATGGTATCCCACTCACCACTCCCCCTGTATTAGGAATCGCCTTAGATGGATTAGGCTATGGAGAAGATGGCACACTTTGGGGCGGAGAATTCCTCTTAGCCGATTACCAGGGATTTAAACGATTAGGTAAATTTAAACCCATCGCCATGATTGGCGGTGAACAGGCAATTTATCAACCCTGGCGCAATACCTACGCCCACTTAATGGCAGCATTGAACTGGAATAAGTTAAAACAAGAGTATGGGGATTTAGACCTGATTCAATTTCTGGATCAAAAACCCCATCCCTTGCTGAATCAACTCATCGAAAAAGGGATTAACTCACCCCTCGCCTCATCTGCTGGACGATTATTTGATGCAGTAGCGGCGGCGTTGGGGATTTGTCGGGCAGACTGTAGCTACGAAGGGCAAGCCGCGATTGAAATGGAAACCCTTGTTACCCCGGATAGCTTAAATTATGTTAAAGAAGTAGGGGCATATCCCTTTAACATTGGCAAACTAGATCAGGAAACAGAATTAATTTTAGACCCTTCTCCCCTATGGCTTGCATTATTGGACGATTTACAGCAAACTATGCCAAAGTCCCTCATTGCCGCCAAATTTCACCAAGGATTAGCCGATGCGATCGCGAAGATGGTTCAGCAGTTACGTCCTGATATAATCAGCAATCACGTTATCCTCACCGGAGGTGTGTTTCAAAACCGGATTTTATTGACCCAAGTCAGTGAAAATTTAGAGAGGATGGGTATGACAGTATTGACACACAGCCGAGTTCCACCCAATGATGGAGGGTTATCCTTAGGACAAGCCGTAATTGCAGCAGCACAATCAGTTATCGGGGGAGATTGAGACAAAACGCAGAGGCGGATTGAGCCAGGATTTATGGGGAGGTTTAGGTAAAATGTAGGGG
>CAKZMA010000688.1 GCA_937127375.1 uncultured Coleofasciculus sp.
CAGTTTTGCTATTTTTTATCCTCATGCAGCGGTATATCGTACCTAATGATAGTGGCAGTGGTGTTAAAGGGTAAATTGTTTTATCTGAGTGGGTTGTACAGATAAATTATGGCAACAAGTCGGGGCGGGTTTATTTATATCTGGGTGCAACCCTGAATGATAGTAGTAAAACCCGCCCCTACATTAAACCCGCCCCTGTACGGGCAAAATGTGGGACGAACAAACAATGTTTTTATTATCAATGTTTTTGTGGATGAATATATTATAAATTAACAGGCAATTCATCAGGCAGGATAAATCATGAATTCAACCTCATACGAAAATGACTTTTATGCTTGGACACAAGAACAAGCTAACCTACTAAGAACTGGAAAACTCCATCAAATAGACTGGCAAAACATTGCTGAAGAAATCGAAGATATGGGACGTGCTGAAAAGCGACAACTCGAAAGCAGATTAGAAGTCTTAGTCATGCACTTACTCAAATGGCAATTTCAGCCGAATCTACGTTCTCGTAGTTGGCAACTAACGATTAAGGAGCAACGTCTTCGCTTAGAGAAGCTATTACAAGAAAACCTCAGTCTCAAATCCAGCCTCGATAATGCCCTCGAAAAAATCTACCCCCTCGCTACTCTTAGCGCTGAAAAAGAAACGGGACTATCCTCATTTCCCGAAACTTGTCCTTACACCCTAACTGAACTATTATCCCCTGAATTTTTACCTGAACAGAACTAATCCCCGGAGAATGACAAAAGTTATGTTAACAATCCTCAAACCCTTACGAATGACGTGGCTTGCTTCTCGCGAAGTGAGTATGACGAATGACGATCCTCACTGTTAACTTTAATTGTTCCCCACCCCTACGCCCTAGAAACATTAACCGACAATTAACTCATGGTTTTATATCATCAACCCATGCACAAACAAAAAAGGTAAGCTAATGCCAGAACTCAGCCGTTTTTTAGGTATCATCATCACGATGTACTATAACGATCACCCACCTCCTCACTTTCATGTTCGCTATAATCAACAAAAAGCGATTATTGACATCGAAACCCTATCAATCCTAGAAGGCAAACTTACCCCTCGTATCTTAGGATTAGTTGTAGAGTGGGCTGCCCTTCATCAAGCAGAACTCAGGCAAAACTGGCAACTTGCCCGACTTCAAACACCATTAGAACCCATCGCACCATTGGAGTAAAAAATGCTCAAAGATATTGTATCGGTTAAACCTCTAGAGAATTATCAGCTTTACCTCAAATTTGAGGATGACCAAGAAGGAATTATTGACATCAGCCAGTTCATCGATTTCACCGGAATTTTTGCTCCCTTACAAGACTTGACCTACTTTGCTCAAGTCAAGATAAATCCTGAATGGGGGACAATTTACTGGGAAAGTGGAGCGGATTTAGACCCAGATGTTTTATACGCCACAATAACAGATCAACCAATTCCAAATTATGAAAAAGTATCTTTGAAATCAGAAATTGTTCAATGAGACGTTTTAAACGCGCGATCGCATGATTTTTGGAAACGATACTTCTGTTTCTACCAAGCCAGAAAACTGACTCACAGTGAGGCATCATACCACTATAAAGAATTGTGCGATCGCGCGGCTGGGCAAGTTGCTAATATGGCTAGTATTGAGGTATCAGCCGTGCATAACCAATGCTCTTTGCGTTGATGGGGTGTTCTTGTATAGATAAGTCAAGTGATTCAGGAAAAAAGTATGTACAACTGGAAACGCTTTTGGTGTCCAATTACGGGTAAGCTAAAGTTTGATTATTTGGGATTTTTAGCTGATCCTGAAGATTATGGATATTTAACCAACCCAGATGTAGTTCCCTTCACAGATATATCCCATATTCCCTGTTTAGTGTTGCTGGGTGAGGCGGGTATTGGGAAAACAACAGCAGCAAAGCAAGAGTACAAACAAAGGTTAGAGCAAGTTCGTGATTCTGACGATGAGTGTCTGTGGTTTGAACTTGGTGAATATGACACAGATACAACATTGTGTCAGAAAATTTTCGATAACCAGACAGTGCAAACGTGGCGCAAGGGAAGTAATAAACTCTATCTATTCCTCGATAGTTTAGATGAGGGACTACTCTCAATAAGAATACTGGTTAGAATTTTGAAGCGTGAGATTGAGAACCTTCCTTGTGAGCGTCTTTACCTACGGATTACCTGTAGAACCGCTGATTGGTCGGATAGTTTGGAACAAAAGCTTAAACAGAAATGGGGAGAAGAAAATGTCGGTATATATCAACTTGCTCCCTTACGCCAAAGTGATGTTATTGAAGCCGCAAAGCAGCAAAACATAAATTCTGATGAATTCATCCAAGAGGTTATTCAGCGAGAAGCCGTTCCATTGGCAGTTAAACCAATTACGTTAAAATTCTTACTGAGCATCTATCAGAAAAATCAACAATTTCCTGATTCTCAGAAAGAATTGTATAAACAGGGGTGTTTAGAACTGTGTAAGGAAGTAAACAAAGATCGCTTGGATTCTGCCGTCACAGGTAGATTTAATGAGGAGCAGCGCTTAATTGTAGCAGGTCGTATCGCGGCTTTAACAATCTTAGCGAATCGAGCCGCTATTTGGAAAAGTCCAGACACGACAGATATGCCAGATTCGGATATAGCCATTAAGGATTTGCGGGGTGGTCAAGAAATCAGAGAACAGCAAAAGTTTGATGTTGATGATGCTTGTATTAAGGAAGTGCTATCTGTTACAGGCTTATTTTCGGGACGAGGAACAAATCGCATCGGTTTTGCTCACCAAACCTATGCTGAATTTCTAGCCGCTTGGTACTTAGTTGAGCGTAAAATCCCGTTAGTCCAAGTCATGAGTCTGATTGTGTCTTCCGATGATTCTGAACACAAATTAGTTCCTCAACTTCATGAAACGGCTGCGTGGTTAGCCAGTATGAGGGATGACATTCTTCAGGAAATTATCAGGACTGACCCTGATGTGATATTAAGAAGTGACATATCCACAGATGCAAGTAAGAAGATTATTATTGAGAACTTACTGAAGCAGTATGATCAAGAAAATTTATTTCCAAATTTAGATAATTACACAAGATACAAAAAGTTAAAGTATCCTGGATTAGCTGAACAACTGCGTCCTTATATTCAGGATTCCAGTAAGCAGTTTTATGCTAGACATGAGGCAATAAAGATTGCTGAGATTTGCGAAAGATCTGAACTTCAGGAGGATTTAGTCAACTTAGCACTTGATTCATCTCAACATATACAACTCAGAGCAAAAGCGGCAAGAGCTATCTGTTCAATTGGTGATGCAGATACAAGATTAAAGTTGAAACCTTTAGCTGTTGGTGAACTTGCCGAAGATGAAAATGATGAACTTAAAGGTGCGTCTCTGATGGCAGTTTGGTCGGATAACTTAACAGCAGAGGAATTATTTAGAGTTATAACTCCTCCTAAAAAAGTAAGATCTAGCAGTAACTATCCGAGATTTCTTCAATCCAAACTTGTAGAAAAGCTTCAGTCAGATGATTTATTAATAGCTCTCGATTGGGTAGAAAAGCAAGGAGCGCGACTTGGCGGAAATCCCTTTGAATTTGAAGTATTAGCAAATTCTATTCTTTTAAAAGCTTGGGAAAATTTTGATAATTCTGGCGTCGCAGAGAGTTTTGCTAAGATAGCCCTGATCCAGTGGCAAAGGTATAAGCCAGTCATAACATCGAGGAGCAGTTATAATTATAATAAGTTTTTGTCTCTTCTGTCTGATGAAGATAATAAGCGACACAAATTAATAGAACAAGTAGTTCTATTCCTTGCTGAATCAGAAGATGAGCAACTTTATTTACTAAACTATGCAACAAATAGTCTGTGTTTAGATAAAGATATTCTTTGGATGCTTGGTAAGCTCCAACAGTCTAGCTTTGAGCAAACACAAGCAATTTGGGCAAAACTCATTAATTGGGGGTTTTGGCAACTAGGAAATCCACAAAATAACTCTAACTATACCAAAGAAATAGATGCTATTGTTACAATAGCTGGAACTAATACAATTTTGAGTAGAGAGTTTGCCTCTGATTTGGAAGTTATTGAATTGGGTTCAGCTAAAGCTGAAGAAATGAAAGCTAACCATCGAAAGAGACAGGATTTGAATAATTCTAGACAAACATCTACTGTTTTAGAGCCATCTCCGAAAGAAACAATTATTTTATTACTAGAACAGCTAGAGTCGGTAAACCTAGATGCTTGGTTGCAACTCAACCTTGAGATGACTCTTGAGCCAGATAGCCAAGATTATGGGGACGAATTTGAATCAGATTTAACCCAACTTCCTGGATGGCGAGAAGCAGATTTAGATACTCAATGCAGAATTATTGAGGGGGCTAATAAGTACATTCATGAGCAAAACGAAGTAGCTTACGACTGGATAGGGACAAATAAATATAATCCACCAGCATTCGCTGGATGTAGGGCTTTGCAGTTACTTTTAAAGGAATCTCCAGATTGCCTAGATACTCTTTCTTCCGAAATATGGCATAGGTGGATACCTGTTATCATTGCATTCCCTAGCAGCAACCCCAATCAAGATGATTATCTGGAGTTAATCAAACTAGCTTATTCTAAAGCTCCCTCTGAAGTAATTAATGCACTTTTTCTAGTCATAGACAAAGAAAGAGAGATAGATAACTCTACCAATAAATTTGAAAGATGTTGGGACGAGCGATTAAAGTCTGCTTTTTTGCAAAAGGCTAAAGATAAATCGCTGAGTCCTCAATGGATGAGGCAGTTACTCGATGAACTGTTGACTCATGAATCTATTGAAGCAAGAGAATTTGCTAAATCACTGATTACTTTTCCACTTCCTTCAAGCCCAGAAGAACGCGAACGAACTATTGTTGCAGCTAGAGTATTGATTGAAAATGCAGAACCCAATAGCTGGTCAGTCGTTTGGTCAGTTATTCAAAAAGACCAAAATCTTGTACGAGAGATATTTGAAAAACTTGCTCACCGTTACTCATGGGATATTAACTTAAACATCACAGAGAAACAAATGGCTGACCTTTATATCTGGTTAGTTCAGCAATATCCTCACCATGAAGATCCTGTTCATGAGGGCGCTCACATTTTTGGGGTTAGAGAAGCAATTGCTAGGTTTAGAGACAGCGTACTGACTCAACTGAAGGAAAAAGGAACACCTCAAGCCTGTACTGAGATTCAGCGTATTGCTCAAGCATTTCCTGAAGAGACGAAATTAAAATGGATGTTGCGAGAGGCTCAAAATATCAGGCGGCGTAAAACTTGGACTCCACCCAAGCCTGATGAAATACTGCAACTTTTTAGTGACTCCGACAAACGTCTGGTTAAGGATGGGAATGAACTGTTAGCGGTGTTAATAGAATCGCTAGAAAGTTTGCGGAAAAAACTTCATGATCAGAATCCTGCTGTTATAGATTTATGGAACGAAATTAAATGGACTCAAGTTAGAAGGTTAGCTGATTCCTTAGTCAAGCAGTTCAATCTTGATAAAATTGATGTTTGGAGTAAAGTAGATTGGAAAAAGGTTAAAGGTAGTACCTATATTCCCAAAGATGAGAATCCGTTTTCTGACTATGTAGCGCGATACTTAGATTGTCTCAATTCAAAAGGCGTCATTGTCAACCGGGAAGTTGAAATTCGTCGAGGTGAACGGACAGATATTAAAGTTGATGCTGTAGTCAAGAACCAAAATGGAGAGGTTTATGATTCTATAACTGTCATCATTGAAGCGAAAGGCTGCTGGAATAAAAAAGAGTTAGATACTGCAATGGAAGAACAACTTGTCAATCGCTATCTCCAGGATAATCGATGTCAGCATGGTCTTTACCTCATCGCCTGGTTTAATTGTGAACAGTGGGATGATAGCGATTCTAGAAAGCGCCAAGCACCAAAAATCAGTATTGAGGAAGCCAAAGAAAAATTTGAGCAGCAAGCCGCAAAATTATCTAATTCCGGCGTGACAGTTAAAGCTTTTGTCCTCAATACAGCGTTGCGAATGTAGATAATAGTGCTGAAGCGACAGCATTCTAGAGGGCGCAAAAATGCTAAGCAAAAGGATTAACCGACATCTGATTCGGATTACTTTGGCTGTGGCGTTCAATCTTGGTTGGGTAGAGACGTTGCATGCAACGTCTCTACAATCAGCGCCAATCACCGATATGATAAGAACGTTACTCTCTGGATAC
>CAKZMA010000689.1 GCA_937127375.1 uncultured Coleofasciculus sp.
TGCGATCGCTCACCTTAGGGATTGGCTTCTTTAACTGGGAGTATGACCATCTCCAAGAAGTTCCCGGTAAACTGGCTGATAATGTCTTGGCAACCACAGGAAATGGCAATAGCAACGGGTAAACACTGAAACTAAGTTTGTAGTTGCGCTTTAGCGCCATAAGCACGCTTCGCGCCGACTACAAACTTTTCAGTCTGTGACATTGACTCTCAATAGGAGAAGTACAGGTGAATCCGTTTAGTAGCTATAAGGAGAGTGCATCCAATTGGATTACTTTCGTAGATTCGGAGTTCTATCCAGACTACTTAGATGAAGCCAAAACAATTTATGGAACTGTTCTTAAACAATTTATTAACTTAGTTAAAAGAGCCCAAAATTCTAACGACCTGCTCTTAAAAATATCAGAAGAACCGAATCCATCACGAATTCAACTTCTTCGGATATTTCGTAAGTATGTATCCCCAGACACTTCAGTTGAGATGTTGAAAAGGAAGACCCAAATCACCAAAATTATTACAGACTATGGAATACGCTTCCGTTCATTGGAGGAAGTTCGTCAAAAGTTAGCCAGTCGTCCTGATCCTGATGAAGCTCTCATGGCTATCCTTTTTGAATATAAAGGTCGAGGACAAAAAGGCTATGAACTAACAGAAGCATTTTTTTTATGGTTCAACGAAACGTTTGGAGACGATTATGAAATAAAAGGACCTCAAAGAGCTGGACAGGACGTAAGACTAGACAAAGTGTTACATAATTTTCCACATCCAATTCCTGCCGATTTTCTTATATCTTTAGATCAAACACCTTTAGTTGTCGGATTTGCTCGTTATGATTCTGATCGGGGCGGCGCTCAGGAGGATGACCGTACAAGCGGCAATCGTGACAAAGTAACGGAAATTCGCCAATATGCCTCAACCAATAATGTACCACTTAAAATTCTTTTTTTGAATGATGGACCCGGATTAACACTTGGCTCAATGTGGGATGATTATGCCAACCTAGAAAATTATGGAGAGGGAGATGTCATGGTTTGTACTCTCAAGATGCTTGACACAAGATTTAAGCCATGGTTAGAGAGTTAAGTAGACTATACCACTTTCCAAAGCTTACAGTTGGGATCATTTCTAGATCCGGTGCTTCCTCAATATAAATCTTTAGTCCACTATGTAAGACTCTGTTCAGATCCAGCAGAGGTATTTGATTTGAATGTTTATTACCTTTCCCATTCAAAAAGTCACCCATTACTTCTGTACCTTTTGCCAATCTCCAAACAATTGTCTCCATCGCCAGAGGAGCATTGTCTATAGCAATCCATTCTCTATTGAGATCCTCGGCAACTGCTGGTGTTGTACCACTGCCTGCGAAAGCATCTAGAATCAAGTCTCCTGGGTTTGACGATGCCATAATAATACGCTTGAGAAGATCTGGGTTCTTTTCTGTTGGATAACCTGTAATCTTGATATTTTGGTTATGAGCATCTTTGAAGTCAAACCATATATCTTGTATTGGTATACCTTTGCTTTCATCTAGATAAACTTTTCGGCGCGGATTTCCATTGGGTGACCAGTAGATTTCCCCCCGTGCATCCATCTGCTCCAAAGTCTTGGGAGTGTACTGCCAATGCTTTCCAGGTGGTGGCATCATACCCCGCCAGGATTTGCCTGTCTCTCCATTCCTAACCCCAGGTGCATGAATGGGGACTTTCTTATAACGTCTTCCGGTTTCTTTTTCGATATAAGTATATTCCTTTCTTGAAGTTTCCTCTGTCCAAGTTTCAAAAGGTTGGTTCCAAACATAGTTATTTGTTTTTGTGTAGAAAAGAATATAGTCAGAAATGTTACCGTATTGTTTTTTCGTGTAATTTTTTGGATTGCATTTTTTTCGAGTAATCAAATTACGAAAGCTTTTCCTGCCAAAAATCTCATCCATGAGGACTTTTACATGGAAAGCCATATTTTCATCTAAATGCACGTAGATAGAGCCATGTTCGGCTAAAAGCTCGCGCATTAAGATTAGACGACATCGGAGAAATTCTAGATATTCTGCCCCTTCTAGCAAATCCTTGTAAGCATGATCCTGTTTTCGAGAGGCAAAATGTGAACCTGTGGCGTAGGGTGGATCTATGTATATAAGGCAAACCTTGCCAGCAAGACTTTGATCATTGAGTAGAGTGTATAGAACTCGCAAATTATCTCCATAAATGAGTCGATTTATTGGCTGACCCGGAATCTCAACTACACAGTTTAGTTTAGCTGGGGTTGTAGCCAGAATATCTGCCATCGGTGATTTGCCTTCATACTCCAGGCTTATAGAATTGTTATTGCTGTCTTTTGCTAGCTTTTTGTTCCTCTCTTTTTTGCGATTTTTACGGGGAATGCCTGTTGCCATTTCACTATTCTCTATAGTTCGTTACTCTCTTGACTATCACTTGGCTTATTTCCTAGAAATTTTTTTAAGTCTTCTGGACTAATTCGCCATATCCTCGGTCCTACCTTAGTAGCTGGAAGCCGCCCGGATGAAATCCAACGCTGAACTGTTCTTTGATGAACTCGTAGTCGTTGAGCCACTTCCGCTGTGGTGAGTAACTGCCTGTTGTCTTCCAACTCATTACCTGCCTCTGCCTTATTTGCTGATGAATCTTTGTGGTTATTTTGTCGCATAAGTCGCTTATGTCGCTATTATACACCCAAGTAAGTTAATATGGTTAGGAACTTGCGTAATTTTGGATTATGGGCGGTGGATCAGGGGGAACACCAGTTATGTTTCAGCTTGATTCGGCTCAAAGTCCATGAGGGTCATTGTCTCTATGTCTGATTCACAAAACTGGTATATTGTCAAGCAAAAAAATGGACAATGTGAAATTATTCCCAGCCCTCAAGTAGAAGGTGGGGAAGACTTAGAATGCTGGGGACCTTTTGCCTCTCAACAAGAGGCGATCGCACGTCGAATTGGACTGATTAGGGCAGGAAAATGTAAACCTGCCTAAA
>CAKZMA010000690.1 GCA_937127375.1 uncultured Coleofasciculus sp.
AACGAAATTCCCAAATTCTCCTGATACGCTAAACCTTCTGTAGTACGATGATAATAACCCTCCTAGGTCTACCTTCTAAGGCATGATGCTCAAGATGGTTGGGCTAGGTGTGATAGAGATGTAGTCCTTGCGTGTTAATGAACTCGACCACCGTTCGCTTGTAAGCGTCCAGAAAAGAATAGCGCAAGATGCCTAATGGCATTATTCGGTTAGAACTCTAACCATAAACCGCGAAAACCAAGCGGACTAACAAAATTACCGCCTGTGGAAGACGGGCGACTGCCTGTGGACGCTGAGTAAGACCAATAGAGGGCAACTTTTGGAGGCATCGGCGGACGAAGCGGGAAATCCCAAAGACGAATAAGACCGTCCTTGTTTTTAAGGAGTTGGAAGCCCCAACTTCAGCGTTCGCTTGCGTGCGCGTAGCGCGTAAGCAAGTTGGGTTACTTCACTCAACCTCTTTGCAAACGGCGAGAAATCCCTAGAATTGGAGTGGCTTGCATTTTAGCAGGGACGATTATACTGAGCAATCAAGGGAGGTTGAGAATGGATATGGATATTGTTGCGATTATTGAAAAGGGCGGAATCGCTATATGGCCCCTGTTAGGGCTTTCGATCCTGGCAGTTGGTACAATTTTTGAACGACTCTGGTTTTGGGCGGGAATCCTATTGAAACAACAGGAAATCGTCAATCGGGTGCTGGATGCAGCGGCTCAAAATTGGCAGGTGGCTAGAGAAATCGCGATGAAATCACGCCGACAACCCGTGGGACGATATTTATATGCTCCCCTACGACTGATCAGCCCCGAACCGGAATTGTTCCGCTTAGCCTTGGAGGGGGCGGCTGATGACGAGTTAGCGGCGATGCGACGCGGCGATAAGCTATTAGAAGCGGTGATTGCGCTGTCTCCGCTGTTGGGGTTATTGGGAACGGTACTCGGTTTAATCAACTCCTTAGGCTCTATTACTATTGATCAACTGGGTACAGCCTCTACCGCTGGGGTAACCTTGGGAATCGGTGAAGCGCTGATTAGTACAGCGGCAGGACTGATTATTGCGATTACCAGTTTGGCATTTTATCGACTGTTTCAAGCCTTTTGGTTTAACCAAGTCAAAATATTCCGCAAAGCGGGGACAGAGTTGGAATTGCTGTATCGCCAAGATTGGTTACAGGCTGAGGATAGTGAGCAAGTGCTGAACTATAACGTTCCAGAGAATAACGTTAACGTTTATCAAGAGAGTTTTGAGGTTCCCAAAGGCGATCGCACTCCACCCCCAAAACCTCAATCCCAGCAAAAGCCGGATGATCGCACTCCCGTCGCCAATGCTAAGGCTACCCTAGACAATAACGTTGCTTCAGACAAGTCTCAAGTCCCAGAAACTGATCGCACTCCCGTCGCCAATACTAAAGCCAACCCAGATGATAACGTTGACCCAGATAAGTCTCAAGTCTCGGAAAGCGATCGCACGGCTGTCCCCAACCCCCAAGGAAAGCCAGAAAAATAGATACCAAAGCAGACATCATCAACCCGTACAGTTTGCCCGATTTTGACATTTATAACGATGACAACACTACGCCAGTCACCCCAGCCGCGAACCAAAAAACAACGCGCCGCTTTTGTCCCCCCATTACCCCGCCCCTTAAACTTGCGGATGGATGCCCCCACGGAAGAAGTTCGCATCGAGATCGTACCGCTCATTGATGTTATCTTCTGTATCTTGACCTTCTTTATCCTGGCAGCCGTAGGTTTATCGCGCCAACAAGCCATTAGTGTGGATTTACCCAAAGCCAGTACCGGAACTTCCCAGGGACGACAAATTCTGATGATCAGTTTGGATGAATTAGGACAAGTGTATGTAGAGAAAAATCCGGTAATTAGCCAAGATCAGTTTATCCAACAACTCCAAGCTTACAAGCAACAAAACCCTAGTGGCGTGTTTGTCCTCTACGCCTCCCCCAATGCCATGTATAACGAAGTTGTACAAATCTTGGACTTACTCCGGGAAGTCGGGGGCGATCGCGTAGCGCTAGCTAATTCACCCGGACAATCGCCGCAATTTCCGGGAACAAATCCCCTGTCTCCCTCCACTGGAGTACCCGAATTTAACCCCAATCCCGGACAACTGCCAATGAATCCGGATGGCACATTTAATCCTAATTTGCCGCCTCAATTTCCCGGGGTTCCGGGTCAACC
Source organism: uncultured Coleofasciculus sp. (assembly GCA_937127375.1). GTDB lineage: Bacteria > Cyanobacteriota > Cyanobacteriia > Cyanobacteriales > Coleofasciculaceae > Coleofasciculus. The sequence goes on from CAKZMA010000690.1 coordinate 2,196, forward strand.
TCAATTTGGATCACCCCAACCGAATCCAGGGGGTTTATCACCGTCTCCTGGACAATTTCCCATCAACCCCGGTGGTTCTGTTCCACCCAATTCTGGTACACCCACGTCACCGCAGCCGCAAGGGGAATAATTTTTTAGGTAGGGACAATAAATGTTAACGGCTGAGAACTCGCTGCCGCGAGAAGCAAGCTACGTCATTTGTCATTCGTCTTATGTCTTATGTCCTTAGTCTTATGTAAGGGTTTGAGGGTTATGTACAGAATTTACAGCAGATTTGGTAGGTTGATGAGGTACATAAGCAAGATCCCCGACTTCTTCAAGAAGTCGGGGATCTGTCTGTGGTAATAGAAGTAGCTTTATTTCCACCGACCTACTTAATCTGAAGTCCCTCCTGTAGAGGACTACAACTCGGCTAATAAGGTTTTCTGAAATGAAAAATCTATCACTTTTACTGTCTGAAGGAACTGATGGAATAGAAGTATTAGGAGAAAAATATAGTTCATATAAAGCAAGCTTTACGGTTGATTATACAGGAAAAACAAGAGTATTTTCTATACGAACTAATGCACCTTTTCAAACTAAATTTAATCATGGTAATCAACGTCGAAGTTATCAAGACTATTTAGTCAATCCCCGGCAAATTGTCGAATCAAAGGATTATCCTACCCTACATAGCAATCATACGTGGTTTGATGCACTTTACGCTCTAGCCATAGACGAAGTTCGCCAATGTTCAGTGTCTGATATTAAAGATAGTGCCTATCGTAATGGACAAGGGATTCCTGCACCTGAAGGAGGCTATTTTGAGACAGGTTTATTCTGGACTTATATTTGGACACGAGATATTTCCTATGCTGTGCATCTGAGTTTAGCTACAATTGATCCCATTCGTTCTTTAAATTCTTTGAACTTTAAACTCTCTGAAATTCGAGCAGGGGGTAACCAGCAAATTATACAAGATACGGGTACAGGAGGCAGTTATCCCATATCAAGCGATCGCGTGGTTTGGTCGTTTGGTTGTCAGGCTTTGTTGCAACAGCTTCCAGGTGAGATACGGAAAGACTTTGCCCGTTGTGCTTATGAAGCACTCAAAAATACGATTGAACAGGATCGCCAAGTCATTTTTGATTGCCAAGATGGGCTTTATCGCGGAGAACAATCATTCTTAGATTGGCGAGAACAAAGTTATCCTCGATGGATGGCTGAAGATCCGGTACAAATTGGCATGTCAAAAGCCCTTTCGACGAATTGCTGTCACTTTAATGCCTTACAGTTAGCGGCTTCTCTGGCTGGAGAATTAGGTAACAATTCTGAACAAAAAAAATACAGTCAATGGGCGCAGGATTTAGGTCAAGCCATCCGCACTCACCTCTATTTACCAGACTCCAAACTCTATTCTACCTTTATCACGACAACTTTTGCTCCCGGTGCTGCACATCAATATGATTTATTAGGCAATGCCTTGGCTATTTTACTTGATATTGCCGAGGAAACACAAGCCGCTCAAATTGTTTCTAACTACCCCCATTTCCCCAAAGGGGCTGCGGTTATTTTTCCTCAACAAAGGGATACTCTCATTTATCATAACCAAGCCATTTGGCCCTTTGTTACCGCTTATTGGCTCAGGGCAGCTAAAAAAGTCGGAAATGATCAAGTTGTAACTCTGGGAATGAGTTCCTTAGTTCGAGGTGCAGCCTTGAGTTTATCGAACATGGAAAACTTTGATGCCGTAAGTGGAAGGGTTGAACTAGATACTGAACCAAAAGAACCTCCCGTAAATTCACCCCGTCAATTATGGTCAGTAGCGGGTTATTTGTCCATGATCTATGACATTATTTTTGGACTCTCTTGGACAGATTCAGGGATTCACATTGCTCCTTATATTACCCGTGAATTTCGTAACTATCTCTTGCCTAAGTTAAATAAGTTAGTTCTAAAGAAGTTTTATTATAAATCACATACACTAAATATTACTGTTAATTTACCCCCTGTGACTGAACAGATGGAGGGTGTTTATACAGTTGGAGAGATTCGTCTCAATGGACAAAGAGTTACCTCTGAAATTACAGAGGCAATGCTTGATAAAAGTAATGTAATCGAGGTGAATTTAGGAGAAGCAGACTCAAAATATCATCCGATTAATATGATTAGCAACCTGGAAGAGTATAGATATAGGTTTGCACCTCGATCGCCTATCATTGAATCCATCACGCCTATAGAGAACCAATTAGAGATTAAGTTTAATCTAAATGGAGAAAATCCGGATGAAGTTACAGTAAATATTTATCGAGATGGACAATTAATGGCTAGGGAACTCTCAGGTCATCTGACAACTTGGCGAGATCAAAACAGTGAGGGAAAGCGATCGCCTAGCTATTGTTATAATCTGGAAACGATTTACACCAACACAGGCACAATTTCCCAACGTTCTCATCCCTGCTGTTATTGGGGGGCTAATAACCATCGTATTTATTCTATTAATGCTGACCAATTTTCCGCGATCGGGGGTCAACTTTCTGAACGTCATGGTAGAAAACATTTTGAAAATTGGGGCGAACCTGGACATCAGATTACGGTTCAGATAAAAGCTCAGTTTAGTGGCGCTCACGCGATTCAGGTAGTTGCCGGGAATGGAGCCGGATCGATCAATACAGGTATCACTTGTGGGGTTAAACATTTGCAAATGACGAATTTACAAAATAATCAAGTGGTGGCAGATGGTTGTCTAGTAATGCCCCATCTTGGCACTTGGGATCGCTGGTTAGAGTCTTCTGTCATTTTTACTCAAGTAGACTTAATCGCTGACCAGAATTACGAAATCAAGATTTTTGGCGATGAGCAAGCCATTAACATGTCAAGTTTTGCCCATAATGCCAACTATACAGGGGGTAATGGGGGACATTCAGGAGCTTACAATTATGTGAATATCGCTCAAATTAAATTAGCGGCATTATCGTGACCGAAAAAGGACATAAATTCTGTCCGCTGTTCTAATAAATGTTAAAAAGCCTCAAATCCTTACTGTT
>CAKZMA010000691.1 GCA_937127375.1 uncultured Coleofasciculus sp.
CTGACTATCTTGGGGCGAATGAGTATATCAATGAATCTGACTATCCTGGTAGTAACACGTTAACGGAAAATCCGATGGCAGGCGATCGCGCGGTGATAGAAAAGCTGACGCGCCAGCAGCGAGAGGATTTGATTGACGTTTTGGTTAGCATTTATAATCCCAATTATGCTGATTCCCAAATGTCAACACCAACCCAGCAGCCGTCGCCGACCTCTACTCCGACTCGCCCCTCTACGCCACGATTACCTCAACCTGGGGATGCTGATTTACTGAAAATCAATTTTTGACATTGCCGTTTAGCACCTGTTGAGCCGTTAGCACAAGGTTGCGGAATAGAGGAGAGTGAATGCGATCGCTCTCTCTATAGTCTGTCGGATCATACCAACCTTCGACAAAGGTGAGGTGGGTGACTTTAGCCTCTAGGGGGTCAACAATCCAGTATTCAGGGATATCCAGAACACTGTATTCTGAGCGTTTAGCGCGATAGTCGGTGCGTTTGGTCGATTCACTTACCACTTCAACCACAAGCAAAGGTGGGGGTTCGTTTAATTCAATAATCGCTTCCCGATGTTGTAACTCGCGCCACTGTTCTAGGGGAATTACTACCACATCCGGGATGCGAACGGTGTCCCAACGCCCTGAACGAGGGGAACGGATACCCACGATTCCAGCTAGGGCTATCCACTGCTGTCCCATTTCAGAGGCTTGGCTATCAAAAGTATGCTCTAAGAATTTCCGGATTGCACCATGTTTGCCAGTACCCAGGCTCATCGGGACTAATTCTCCGTTAACCAGTTCATAGCGAGTATCGCTGCCATCATCATACTGGAGATAGTCTTCGAGAGTCAGACGGTTGGTGGTCGTCGTCATGATAGGTTGGGGGTTTGGGGAATAGTTCTAGTGTATTGGGTTATTACCCAAATCTTCACGACTGATTAGTTTAACCTGAACTTCCGATAGCCGATGGATTTCCCTGAATAATCGCTATACAGATATTTGTATCGAGTAAGTACATCTGAATAGTTAGTTGAAATTATCAAAGTTTATCGGTTCACCCAAATCAGTATGGCGTTCTCTATCAATCTGAGCAAAAATTTCTCCGATTTCTTGATCATCCTTCCATGCACCAATAATGGCTTGTAGCTGTTGCCATTTGGGGTCAGGGTTCGATAAAGAAGTATCCGGAATCTCAATAAAAATTTCTACGCCATTAGGAACGGGAAGTTCTTGAAATAGCTCTATAGTTTTGCCGCGTATAATTCCTTTAACTTTCATGGGGGATTGTTGGGGTAATTTCTATTGCACTATTGTAGCTTTACGAGGGTGGGTTCGTTGTCAAGGAACCTTAGCCCTAAAAAATTGTGGGCGAGTTTTCAACGATAAGTAGGGTAGGCAATGCCCACTCTACTCAACTTTCCGATACCCAAGCTCATCGGGACTAATTCTCCGTTAACCAGTTTGTAGTGAGTCTCGCTACCGTCATCATACTGGAGATAGTCAACTACGCCTACCTCAAAGCACCAATGTTATTTCACTAAATCAATTCTTGTAAGTGAATCAATAGCAATGTCTTCATCTTCTAAAATATTAACCGAAACAAGACCTTCAACTTCAAGTAAGTAGTATTCTTCAGCTTCATAGTAATGATCATTCCAATCATCTATTGAAATACTTTCCATTTGGCTTTCATCAAGAGTATAGTAGTCAGATTTAAAAATAAAGTAGGTCAGCAGGCACTCGACCTTTATTTTGAATGGGATAATAAATTGATAGTTGCTGTTAAGTTTTAAATTTTCAAGGTTAAGGATAATTTCTTCTGCTTCTCCGATTGACCGAATAGTTGCTTCATTATTGTCATCAGGGATTTCATCAGATTCTACTGTTTTTCCTTCGAGTTTATCACTCAGTTCTGAGTCAATTGCTGACTCGATAGAGATTTTGATATCTGAAATAAAGTCAATAACGGCATTATATTCCCAGTATTCCCAGCCTGGGATTAGTTCTTGCAATGCGGTTTGTCGCAGATCTGGATCTTCATCGGACTGAATACACTCTTTGAGAAGAAGTAAAGTATCAGGATCATCTTTCAAACGACGGGCTAGCTCTCGCAATGCAGCCTGTCGCACATCTAAATTTGCGTCAGACTCAACAATAGTGTGGAAAATGAGTAAGATATCAAAGTCATCCTTCCAACTCTGGGCTAACCCTTGTAAAGCAGCAATGCGTACATCTGAATCATCATCTGATTGAGCGCGTTGTTTAAGAATAGATAAGATATCAAAGTCATTTTTCCAGGCTTTCGCTAACTCTTCTACTGCCGCTTGCCGCAGCGTAGGATTATCCTCAGATTGGGTACAGTTTTTGAGCCAAAGTAAGGTATCGGAATCATCTCTCCAGGTAGTAGAGATGGCTTTAACTGCTGGGCGGCACATCTCTAGGTTATTGGTTAGGTGTTTCATCTGCTCTATAAGTCTGGCAGAAGTTGGTTTTATCAGATGGCAATTTCTTACTTCTGAGATACACTCCGCTATAAAAAATAAACCAGCGGCAAACTGGCTATATTCATTATTTTCAAGATTTTTATTAATTAAATAATCAATTAATTCACCAATTAATTTTGGTTCAATCATGGCAATAATCAAGCGCAAAACTTCATGCCAATATTGATCCTGCCAATGCTTGCCAAACACCTCGGTCTTTAACTCATCCAAAGAAAGTGTTCGTTCCTTCTCAAATTGCCAAACATATTCCCAGGCACAGAAATATGCCAGAAATGTCCGATGCATGAAAGCATAATAATCAGCCCCCATAAAACATAAAATAAAATTCCGTTCTCGCAGTTGCTTAATTATCACCCCAGCAACTACCCTAGAATTATTGATATCGAGGGTTGTCAGATACTCTGTCAAAATTCTTTCTAACTCATCCGCCGCAATCAGATTACCCGCCAATCCTTTCTCTGTTGTTTGTATCTGATAAGCCACCCGACCCAACATCGCCTGCTTATCTTTATAATCAATGGTTTGAATCTCTAACTGCTGATGTTCTACTAACGCCCGTTCCACATCCCATTGATGCAGCAATACCCGCGACGCTTGGTTGTATAATTCAGGTCTATCTCTGGGTAATTCCTGATTGCGATTTAATATTGCCATCATTGTCAGCAATAAGGGATTTCC
>CAKZMA010000692.1 GCA_937127375.1 uncultured Coleofasciculus sp.
CCAAATTTCTCCCTTAACCTCCCAATCATATATCTCCTTGACCCGCTTTTGACCTGCCTGTCCCAAGCGAACTCGTAACTCTGGGTCATTCGCCAAACGAGTCATCGCCTTTGCCAAATCCTGCACCGCCTGCTCCGGATTCAAGGCTGGCACTTTAATCCCTGTTTCCGTCGTCACCTGGGTAGCCGGTCCACCCAAATCTAAACAAATAACGGGACGCCCTGCTGCCATTCCCTCCAAACAAGTCCATCCTCCCGAGTCATGTAGGCTAGGGTGAACCAAGACATGGCATTTTGCCAACTTATCCATCAATTGCTCACGCGGTAGCTTTCCCCAGAATTTGACTTGGGCAGGCACTCCTAGTTCCTCAGCCATGGCTTGTAGCCGCTCTCGTTCCGGTCCATCCCCTAGCAGCCAGTACTCAGCCGCTAATAGATTCGCCTTGGCAAAAGCACGCACCGCCAGATGGTAGCCTTTCCAATGCAAAAGCCGACCCATACTGATAAATCTCACGGGAGAATCATCCGGTATTGGACACTGTTCTAGACGGGCTAACTCTGGCTTGGATAAGCCTGTTTCGGAAAACACCTGCACATTGGTCGCGCCTAATTTTAACAGACGCTTAGCCGTTTCCTCCGTTGTTGCCTTAGCTAAGACACTTCGCTGAGCCGTTATCCGAGTAAATGGGTCCTGCTCACCCAAACGTTGCGCCAAATCTCGCAGGGTTTCATAAACCTTTCCCCACCAACTAAAATCATGCCAAAAGGACTTGGGTGCTTGTTCACCACCACCCACAGGTCCCCAAATGAAGGGAACGGGCAGCAGGGCGAGGAAGCTGGGCGACCAAAACTTGACGTAGGTAACATGATGAACTATGTCAAAACCTATCTGGTGATGTAACGGACGAGCAACCAAATAGGCTTGAATTTGCCACAGATAGTAGTGGAGTTGGACGGCCCCTTGCCTACCTCTCCAATCTTCCGTCCAATGAAAGGGATCGAAATAGATAAAATGCAGGTTAGGGATGGGATGATTAGCCAGTTCTGCCTCAATAGGAGCGCGGAAAATCGTTCGGGTTAGCACCCAAGTCTCATGGTACTTGGCAAGTGATAGCGCCATATTCCATCCGACTCCTTCCTCAGAGCCACAACCGGGTTCACAGGCATAGGCAGATACTAAAATTTTCATCAGCGGAGTCCCTTATTCTATAACTAATCATCAACCCTATCTTTTGTATTTGGGAAATACCTATTCGGGCAGACGCTTAATCACCAGAGCCAGTTCATCGCACAAGCGACCCCCTGATAACCATAGCGCGGGTGAAACTACAGTGTTAGCAAATCTATTTTTGAAGGTGGGGTTATACCATTGAAATCCATATAACTCTTCAATCTCTAGTTGGTATCGAGATAAGAGTCGGGACAATGTGGAAATTGAAAAGTAAGCAATATGATCGGGATGCACATATTCGTAACCCCAAAATATCATAGGCAGGAAGCGTTTAATTGCAAACGCTTGAGGTGTCGTAATTAAAACTCGATTATCACCATGAAGCAAACTATAAAGTCCCTTTAAGAAATTACCGATATTTGATATGTGTTCAATAACATCGGCAGCTACAATAACATCAAACTTATCCTGATCGGGTCTAATTTCTAGACATTCATCCAGTTTTTCGGCATTTTGCACAATAAATCGACTATTGGGAAATAGTTTTGACAGCGTATCAATTCCTTCTTTATCATTGTCAAGACCAACCAAATACTGAGTAACATGATTGAGCTTATCATGCAGCAAATATCCATTTTCGATTTTGGACTGGGTAATTGGATAATCAGTACATCCTATATGCAGGACTCTCTTATCTCGACAAAAATCAACTATCCAATCATCACGTCTTATCAGTTTAACTCTGGGGATTTTCCTCATAGGAGCTTACCTCTTTGATTAATTTACAAATAAAGATAATTGCCTATTGCCATGTTGCCCTTACCTGAGAACTTAACGGTGGATACTAGACTGTTCATCAGCGGAGTCTC
>CAKZMA010000693.1 GCA_937127375.1 uncultured Coleofasciculus sp.
GCGATCGCGCCGCCGATCCAGCGTCTTAATTAAATGCAACATTTGCCATCAACTTTTTTTACATCAACGCGGCGACAAAAACTAAAATGGAGAGGACTACTCCGTGGAGTAATCTAGTCCTGAGATTTATGATAATGCTGTATAAAGGTCTGTGAGCTGTCATCTGGCTTTATGCTATTCTTGACAAATCTTGCCCACCTGATGATGGCTTCGGGGGTATTACCTTCAGCGTTAGTGTAATCTGTCACTTATCTCGATGCGCTATAACCATAAGTCGTGTTACTCTTCTTCTATAACTTGAATCAGTAATGAAATTCAACTCGACTGTAGCACTCACTCTGATTCTGCTGGCAATGATGTTAGGTGCCGGCTTTGTGAGTGCCATGTGGGGATTTTCCCTAGGTCATGAAGCTCTTAAAGGTGTGACTCAGCCCGATGTTCGCCCGACGAAGAAGCTGGCAAATAACCAGGAGGTTGAGCCGGGTGACAAAGAGGTTGCGCTGTTGAGCGAACGGGAGATCCTGGTCAACGTTCACGCCTATATCCATGACCAAGATAAGGATGAAGATTCTAATTCCGATAATAACGACTCTGAGTCAAAGAGCCAGACTGAGACGGATAAGCCAGACGAGTCAGCCGCAGAGAATCAGCAATCTGAAGGTGAAGACGAATCGTCTGAATCGGATGTATTCGACACAGAGACATCGTTTACCAGTAATGGCTCGAATCAAAATTTACCGCTCAAAAGTCAGGATCGGGGGGTCACGTTGGAGGTTCGTTCCGCCAATCTTCAGGGAGGCTCGTTGTTGCTGGATGTTAGTTTGAAGAATGAGGGCGATAATCCGGTTCGGTTTCTTTATAGTTTTTTAAATGTTACCGACGACAAAGGTCGAGCCTTGAGTGCGATTACCGAAGGGTTACCGGGAGAATTGCCGTCCAATGGTGAGGAATTTTCGGGTACGGTGAGTATTCCTACAGCATTGCTGGATGACGCCAAAGCGCTTTCGTTAACCCTCACTGATTATCCCGATCAAAAACTTAAGCTGAAAATGTCCGAAATCCCTGTCGCCAGGTAAATGGTAACGGAGCAGGTTGGGATCATTAAGCATGAAAGCATATAAAATTCCAGTAGGTTGGGTAGAGCGATCGCCAAACCTAAACGGTTAACCCTAACATTGGGTTACTCTACCCTTCGAGTTCTCCTATTCGAGTTCTCCTAGGCGAGTACGAGAAGGTTCCGCCTACGTCTCTCAACTCAACTGACAAAGGTAATATGCTCCCAGCAGGTTTAGTGCAAATGTTTTTCTTACGTTCAGTTCTATTGCTCGCTGTATGTTAAACGGTATTTGTCAATCAATACAGTCCCCTAGAAAGAGGCTGTCTGTGAAGTACCGTTGTGGATCTGCTCAAAGAAGCAGTAGAACTGCTTTTGCTGGTTACCTGCTACCGTTCTTATGGTTGCCCACTTAATTTTTCTGACTGCGAGTGCTTCTACTCCCCTTACCAGCCGGGACATGCTGTTGCGATTATTATTAGTCCTGCTTTTGATTGCCATCAATGCCTTTTTTGTCACGGCTGAGTTTTCCATGGTTTCGGTGCGGCGATCGCGGATTAACCAATTGGTTGATGCGGGGGATGTGCAAGCTAAAACCGTTCAATCCTTACAACAGAGCATTGAGCGTCTACTCTCAACGACTCAGTTAGGCATTACTCTATCCAGTTTAGCCTTGGGCTGGATTGGCGAGAATACTGTCGCCGTTTTCGTTGCTGCTGTACTGACTAAATTGCCTTTACCCCCAGAGATGGTTCAAGGAATCGCTCATTCTCTGGCAATTCCGGTGGGATTTTTCCTGATTGCTTATCTGCAAATTGTTCTCGGTGAACTCTGTCCGAAATCTGTGGCGTTGCTGTATTCTGAAGAGTTAGCTCGGTTTTTGGGTCCTCCGAGTCTGGTGATTGCCCGATTTTTCAATCCGTTTATTTGGATTTTGAACCAATCAACGCGCTGTTTATTACGGCTGGTTGGTGTGCAATATACGGGAGGATGGTGGAATAACCAAGTGACCCCCGAAGAGTTACAGTTAATTATTACCACCGAGCGGGAATCCACGGGTTTAGAAGCCGAAGAACGAGAGTTACTGAATAATGTTTTTGAATTTGGCGAAGTTTTGGCAACTGAGGTGATGGTTCCGCGCACCAGCATTGATGCCATTTCCAGCACAGCAACGGTGCAAATGGTGTTAGAAGAAATTGCCAATACCAACCATTCTCGCTATCCGGTAACAGGGGAATCTCTGGATGATATTCGCGGGATTATCCATTTTAAAGAGTTAGCTAAACCCTTATCGGAGCGAAAATTAACCTTAGATACACCGATTGAACCCTGGATTCGTCCCGCCCGATTTGTCCCGGAATTTACCCCCTTGAGCGAACTCCTACCCTTGATGCAGCGATCGCACTTGGCAATGGTGATGGTGGTGGATGAGTTTGGCGGTACGGCTGGCTTAGTGACGCTGAAGGATTTGGTGGCAGAAATTATTGGTGATAACCCGGAACCGGAAAGCCCTGAAGAAATACCGATCCAACTTGTGGATGAACAAACCTTTTTAGTTCAAGCTCAAATGGATTTAGAAGAGGTTAACGAACTTTTGGATTTAAATTTACCAGTAACCGATGAATATCAAACCTTGGCGGGTTTTTTATTATATCAGTTCCAAAAAATTCCGCTGCAAGGGGAAGTTTTAAATTATGAGAATCTAGAGTTAAAAGTTATCTCCGCCGCAGGCCCCCGCCTGAACCGAATTTGCATTCATCGGTATGAACCTCCAACTGTTCCGGTTGAAGATTTGTCTGAAAGCGATGTAACGTCAGACATTACGGCAACTGAGAATACAGCGAATGAAACGCAAGATGATACGCCAGATGCTTCTACCAATGATTTAGAGTAAAGGGTGACCCGATCCAATTAGGGGCTGCTGAATAGCGCGTCTGAATCATTAGAGGGTATTGCCAACCGATTAGTCAAAATGGGAGTACCGAAACAAGATATCGTTTTAGCCTTCCATGAACCCGAAGTGCGTCAGTTTACAGATTTTGGTACAGGTGATGCGATCGCACATTAATCCAACAGGACTTACGCAGCTACACCACATATCGTGGCAAAGGTGGGTTAGGCTACGCTCTCCCCACCCTACACATAGAGGCTTTGCGTAAGTGTGATGCCTTTACTCCCCCGTGCTGGATTTATCTGAGCAGGGGGTTTGGGGGAGTTGTCAGACCCACGCTGTAATTTTAAAATTCAAACACAGGCATAAGCTGTAACAGCCCTAATCCTAACTCTTTAACCGAGAGCGATCGCGCTTCAAAGAATGCCATCATATCCTTGGGTTGAGGATTACCACGGGAAGCACCTTTGAGTCCTCTGGCGATAATTAACCCACAGTAGCCCTTCGTTTTTAGACACCGTTTTTCCCAATGCTCACGATTCGCCGTATGAGTCGGATCAGCTTCAGGAAACTCACCAAATAGGTATAGATAATTATCTCCTGTTTGCAAAATGCCCAAATCGTAGCGATCGCCAACTAGAGGATCTTCTCCAGGGTTAAAGCCAATCCCCTTGAGTCCCCCGGCTGTTTGAATTTGCTCGATTAACACTTTGGCTTTTGGGCGAGTGGTTTGAATTAACACCACAGGTAAGCCTTCTCCTAGGGGCGGGGCGTCTTGAGACTGATAAAAATCAATATCCTCCTGTAGCAGTGCTATACTCTCCCAGGGCATCATCCCCAAACTCAGGTAGGAATCTTTCGGGATTAAGTCATCCCGTAGCGGAAGTTCCAGTTCCTCCTCATCCTCATCCTCATCCCAGTCCTCGTCATCCATATCATCATCAATCGCCATCTCCCATAACTCAGAGGCTACCTCTGGTCGTGTAGACACTTTAATAGACGCGATTGATTTTGACTCCGTATCTTCCTCTTCCGTATCTATAGGGATAGGGATGCGGAAGCGCTTGTTCATCGCCGGAAAATCATCCGCCGCTAATTTTCGGGATGATCCTTGGAAAAATCGATGCAGGGCTTCCAGCGCCATATAGACAAGTAGGGCTTCTTCCTCATCCAGGAAGGGGCGCATTCCCTCTAATGGATGCACCGCACCAAAACTCGGTAAAATCTCTTCAACGGATAAATCGGCTAAATCTACATCCTCATCATCTTCAAAGTCCTCATCCGCCGCTTGATAGGTAATAAACAAGCAATCTTGTCCCAAAAATGCCTGTTCCATCGCCTCGACCGATTCCTGATTGACGACCGACTCCCGAAACCGTTGCAGTGAATCCAAGGAACGATAGAGCAGAATTCCATACTCCACACCCAGCATCCCCATAACCGAGACGTAAAACTCACCCACATCCCAGCGATTTAATTCCACACTCAGGATCTGATGGTCAGCCAAGATATCCCAAGGCGCATCTTTCCATAAGTCATACGCCTTACCAATCAATAGATCCGCATACTTCGGGGGTAATGGCGGCTGGCGCTGGAGGGCAATTTCCTCAAACCCGCGAAATAACTCATCAATCAGGGGTAAATCGGGGACATAATCGATCGCAATCTCCAACTCTTGCAGCACCCCGCGCAATAAAAACTGAACTTCGCGATCGCGTACCACAATTTTAGAGGGACGGGCGGGTCGAGCCGGACTTTGGGGATGTTCCATGGCTCGTAATAACGTGCGAACAATCGCTTCAGGTCCCATTTCTGAGGAGACGATATCCATCGCCCGGACAATTCCTTCTGAGCCATCCACCCAAAGAATGCACTCATTATTACCCTCAGCATCAAAATCACCCTGATCGGATACAGTCACTAAAGAACGGCGATCCCCTTCCCAGACGCTGGGTATTTGGGGTAACCGTTTGAGCCGACGACGAGTATTGCGATTGAGAGCAGACATAGGGTATTTGGCAATAAGTGCAAAAATCATGGCAGGTCAGCCATGATTAATAATAGATTAATAATAGATACTCCTAGTGAAGTACTCCGGCAAGATCCGCTGAAGCCGCAGCTTCATTGAAACAACCATCATCGCTTCCTGTCTCGCTTGCCGTTGCTAATTTGTAGCAATACAAATTGGTCTTACACAGCATCTCTAACTCAAAGGAGTCTTTATCACCTCAACAAAGGGTGAACCCAGGCAGCAACCCGCCTTCCGCAGGTCGTTATTCTTTGTTCGTACAACATGGCTTGGCTTTTCTTTTACCCCTGAGCGTAGTCGAAGGGAACCAGTGGTCATATTCTTTCCTTGGCTGCGATGTTTCTGCGGCAAGCATATTACTGCTACTTCGGAATTAGCCTGTCTGATGTCCATACGCCCAAGGGGGTCAGCAACCAATATACATGATAGTATTAGCGTGCTAATAGTTGCAACGCAAAATAATAGGGTTACTCAACTGATTGAAGACTGAATTGATAGACTGCCGTTGCCAGATGTATTGGAAACTTCCGTTCCTCCGGTTTCTCGCTAGTCATCCCCACCCTACAGCCGTTCATTCTCGCCTGACGGCTACGAAAATCCGTCTGTTGAGGGTGGAGACTTCCGCGATACGCTAAACCGCAATACCTTCCGGGCTGCGCTTCATTGTTTAGAGAAAGGAGTTCCCAAGAAAATTTTTATGGGGTAAATACACGTTAAGGGGTCAGTCTCGATAAACTTGATCCATAAGCGTCGAACATCAGTCGTTCATCATCCAAGTTTAACCTAACCAGGAGTTACAACATACTCATGACACAAGCAACAACACAGCAACGAGGTATCCAACTGACCGAACAAGCCCTCAAGCATATTGTGGCGCTGCGAGACCAACAAGGACAAGACCTATACTTGCGGGTTGGTGTCCGTCAGGGGGGCTGTTCCGGGATGTCTTACATGATGGATTTTGAAGATCCGAGTAAGGTACGGGATAACGATGAAGTGTTTGACTACGAGGGCTTCAAAATAATATGTGATCCCAAAAGCATCCTGTACCTGTACGGTTTGGTCTTAGATTACAGCAATGCCATGATTGGGGGAGGCTTCCAATTCACCAACCCCAACGCTAATCAAACCTGTGGCTGTGGTAAATCCTTTGGCGTTTAGTTAAAAACGGGGGAATAGGACGGGAGTAGGGGTTTGGTAACCAAACCCCTACTCCATTTAAAATCAGATCGCGGTAAACCTAAAATTGAATCTATGACCGAAACTGTTAATTCTCTGTTCGAGAGTGGCTTAGAACGCTACAACGCGGGTGAGGGACCTGATTCCCTGATTCCTGTATTTAAACAACTGTGCGATCGCTTCCCGAAAAACGCCGCTGCTTGGAGTTGTCTGGCTTGGTTGTATTTGCTGGATGACCAAGCGGAACGGGCATATAAAGTAGCGCTTAAGGGGACGAAAATTGATGCCAATGCGCCCCAAGCGCGAGTAAACCTAGCGGTAGCGATGTTGGAAACCGGGCAAACTGGGGTGCGTAAACACATCGACATCGTTAAGCAGATGATGGCGACGGATTCTCAAGTTCGTCAGGATGTCTTTGAGAGTATTGAGGATGGACTGAATAGGAAGCCTGACTGGGACAGTTTAAAGCGGGTTAAACAATGGCTATCTGAAGGGTGATACCTTGCACTTGCAGATAAGGGAAGCTGGGGGAGCTGGGGGAGCTGGGGGAGCGATCGCTTATCGATCAAATCGGAGGGAATTTTGTATCTGAGATGACCGTTTTTTCGTAATTTCCGAAGATGATTCGACAACTGAACCGATGTTTTAGGCTCAGCTTCTCGATACACTAGAGATTAGACGTCATTGGAGCAACCAATGACTTCAGACATAAGATCCATGACCCACGACCAATAACCTATGACCCAAACACTGTTAGTTGGTCTAAAGGCAGACCAGTTCCGTCATCCCCTTGATTTCCAAGCCACCCAAGCCTTGAAGCAGTTCCCTGGACTGGACTTGATGGTGCGAAATCTCCTCGGACCCTTGGCGGAACAATTCTTTTACCTGAATAATATTGCTGCCAGTGTTTTGGTAGGCGAAAATCAGCTACCACACCTGCATAATTTACTGCTAGACGCCTGCAAAACCCTGGACTTAGAACCCCCTCAACTATATGTGCAGCAGCATCCCGTGCCAAATGCTTATACCTTTGCCATGCGGGGTAAGCAGCCATTTATCGTCCTGCACACCGCTTTAATCGATATGCTGACCCCCGAAGAAATTCAGGCGGTGATTGCTCACGAATTGGGACATCTCAAGTGTGAGCATGGGGTTTATCTGACACCGCTTAACATTATGATTTTAGCGGCGTCTTTACTGCCAACTTGGGGCGCTGTAATTGCCCAAAGCCTTCAGGAACAGATGCTGGAATGGTTAAGGTGTGCGGAATTTTCCTGCGATCGCGCAGCGCTGCTGGCAACTCAGAATCCCAGAGTGGTGATGTCGGTGCTGATGAAACTCGCTGGCGGTTCACCAACCCTAGCTCCCCAACTAAACCTCGACGCCTTTATCGCCCAAGCCAGAGCCTATGATGATATCAGTAACTCGGAATTGGGAGAACTGCTCAAATCCGCTCAAACTGCCCAATTAAGCCACCCCGTCCCCGTGTTAAGGGCGCGGGAAATTGATCAATGGGCAAGTTCTCAAGCTTATCAGTCCTTGCTACAACCGACATCTATTGGCTATAATGAAAAGGTTGCATCCAAGGGCGGATGGCGAAATTGGTAGACGCACCACACTCAAAATGTGGCGACCTCTGGTCGTGAGAGTTCGAGTCTCTCTCCGCCCATTCAGATTCAGAGCCCATTTAGATTCAGAGCCCATTTAGATTCAGAG
>CAKZMA010000694.1 GCA_937127375.1 uncultured Coleofasciculus sp.
CATCTCCCCCATCTCCCCCATCTCCCCCATCTCCCCCATCTCCCTCATCTCCCCCCTGCTTTAAGATGAAGCCTTCCCACCCCAACCGGGAGCCTTTTGAGCCGCTCTCAGGACAAATGCAGCTAACTTTTCAATTTGCTCCCGTGGCATCCAGGTGTCTGGGACTTGGCGACACCAAAAACTTGGGGCGCTGCCATCATAAGTCATGGGTTCTCTGAGAAAAGAGATAATCCCATCAACATTATCGCGAGGTGGGGTAGCTCCCGCTAATGTTTCCAATCCTAGGGATACTCTGGGATCTTGGAGGGTGGTTCCGCCAACATGACAATTGATGCAATGGGTTTTAAACAATTCTTTCCCCTCCGCCAAATCGCCTGGGGTAAATGCCTTAGTCTGTCCCTGTCCATCTAAATCTAACGCAATGGGTTCAGTCACCTTTAAGAAGCGTTTAACGTAGTCATCTATCGCATAAGCCGGAGAGCTGGCGATAAAGACGATAGAGATAGCCATCAACGTAGCGAAAAGACCGCGAACTGAAAAAAATTTATATCGGCAGGAATGGCTAAGGCGAAATATTTTAATCCAATTAGTCAGCATTATTTTTTAGTTTCTTGTCTTTTATTTTTGGTTTATGAAGGGTTGAATAATAGCCAATTAAACGTTGAATGCTTTTAACTCCAACCTTTTAATCGTCTCCTTTCAACCCTTCAATGAATCATTCAGAAAAAGCCGGATTTAATTGTAAACCTTACCCCCTCCCCACATGATGCCTTGGACTTTCGGCTGGACTAGAATATAACCCGCGATCGCTTTGAGGTCATCCTCCGTCAGATTTCTCATCTCAGGAAAGATATCGGCGCTGCGAGTACTGGGGTGGAATTCATAAATCTCCGTAAATCCATCGTAGGTTGTCGGGTTTTTCATATAGTCTACGAGAGCGTCAATGCTATCCCGAGGCGGGAATGCCAGTTTCAGATCTTCCATACGTAAGGTTACGTTGGGGTTTGTCTTGGTTCTGCCGCCGATATGACATTGACTACAGCTATCGTTAAACAGACGTTTGCCTTTGGCTACGTCTTCTAGGCTGAGAACGGTGGTATCACCCTGTTCATTCACGGGAACGGTGCGAATGTCCTCACTGAGTTCAAGAGCGGTTGCGCTACTCACCGCTATTTGAAATACAAAGAATACCATTGCCACAGCCAGCAAGATCAATCGTTTCATTCGGGGTTCTCCTTGGAAAATTTGGCTCATTCGTTTTAAATGGATGAAAATTGCTCAACCTGTAGCTTATACTCTACCTGAAGGGCATCGCCGTCAACCACTTCTGGGGATCAAACCGACAGTCTGCACGTTTAAAGATGTCACACTACGGATTTTCAGTGAACTCTTCACAGAAAACAGGGAATGCACAAGCCGCCCATCGTTTCTTACGTCACCAGCCTTGTCTCTGGCAATCCCTAACCTCAAGCGATAGCTAGGTTAGGGTTGTTGAATTTCAGTCTTTCAATGATTCCCAAAGGTTTACCTGGATCGGGTATCTTTTTTGTGGTAACCGTGTATTCGGCAGTAAGATCCACCTTTGATCGGTATGCAAACCCCATAATAATTAACTGACGAAATTGAGATTGAGTCACTTCACTATGAATATGATGCCATCCTGGGGACGCCTTTCTCTCAACAAGTTTTTTACGTCAAAGATTTATAGGTAAAAACTCACAAAACTCTCCCCCCCTCAAAACTCAGTTTTGTGATCAGCGCCTTTCGCCATCAACGTCATCGGTTCAGAATGGGAAACCACAGTAGGTGAGGTGGGAAAGGGTTGATGGAGGCGGATAAGCTGTGCTAACGTCTTTTTCAACTGGGTACGAGGGATGATCGCATCGACAAAGCCGTACTGGAGTAGATATTCAGAGGTTTGAAAGTCGTCGGGGAGTTTTTCGCGCAAGGTTTGCTCAATCACTCGGCGTCCCGCAAAACCAATGGTAGCTTTGGGTTCAGCCAGGATAATGTCCCCTAACATAGCAAAACTAGCCGTAACGCCTCCCGTAGTGGGATGGGTTAACACAGGGATATAGAGTAGGTTAGCTTGACGATGCTGTTCCAGCGCCCCAGAGATTTTCGCCATCTGCATCAGGCTTAACATGCCTTCTTGCATTCTCGCCCCCCCAGAGGCGCAGATAATCACCACAGGTAAGCGTTGACGGGTGGCTTGTTCGATCAGGCGGGTTAGTTTTTCGCCCACCACAGAACCCATACTACCACCCATGAATCGGAAATCCATGACGCCTAGGGCGATGGGTAATCCATGAAGCTGTCCGATCCCCGTTTGCACGGCGTCGGTGAGTTGAGTCTTGTCTTGGTAATCTTGTAGGCGATCTGTATAGGATTTGCGATCGCGGAATTTGAGCGGATCAGTGGGGCGAATTTGTTCATCCAGGGCTATCCAGGTATTTCCATCGATGAGCTGGCGAATTCGTTCATCGCTATATACCCGGATATGATGACCACATTCCGAGCAGACCATTTGATTGGCTCTCAGGTCTTTAGTATAGGTGAGAACCGCGCACGCCTCACATTTTGTCCACAATCCATCAGCAATTTCCCGTTCCCGTCGTTGTTGGGGCATCGGTTCTGATTTTCGTCGATTGGCAAACCAGTCAAATAAAGACATGAAACGTTTTTAATTCCTTAATAATTATCCGATATGTCTGCTTATTCCTCGTCTGGAGAACTGAGTAATAGCAAAGCTGTCCATTGATCATAAGAGCGAACTTGCAACGCAGCCGGACTTCCCGCGCCAAAATAGGACGGGATACCCTGATCAATAATACGACTAGGGATGTCGTGAGCTGCCAGAACTTGCTGCATCAGTTCGGCTTCCCAACGAGTATGGGTTGTTTTCAGCGTGATCCAGGTGGTCAAAATTAAGCAGGATGATCACAAGACAAGAGTTATTGTACTCGTTTGCGATCGTTATTCGTCATTCGTCATTCGTCATTCGTCCTTTGTCATACTCGCTTCCCGAAACGATCAAAGTCCCCCTTTTGAAGGGGGATTTAGGGGGATCTAAACTGTGAAGCACTGCTAACATCCATAACGAAAATCAATCGGGGTGAGGGGTTGAGCTTAAGTTGACACGGGTGGGCAATGCCGTGCCCCTACCATAAATGGCATTTGTGTGTAAGTCCTGTTGAAAGAACTTGTCGGATGTTGAGTTGATTTCCACCAACCATCCCAAAGTATCGTCAAATCACAAAATTTTAAGTATTTTATTGCTTATCGATTAAACCCTTAACAGCGGGGAGTAAAATTCAACCGAATAGGTCTCGGTGTCTCTCATGAAATCTGCTCCATGGTACTTGAGCTTGCTGTCTGTTACTCCAGCTATTCTTCTGCCAATAGTTGTGAGTCTTGTTGGTTCAGAAACACTGGCGCAATCAATTATCCCAGCATCTGATGGAACGGGTACGATTATTGACCAACAGGGAAATATATATACTATCAATGGCGGTAGTTTGTCAAGGGACGAAGCCAATCTTTTCCACAGTTTCCAGGAGTTTGGCTTAGATGCAGGTGAAATCGCTAACTTTTTGGCAAATCCTAACCTCAACACTATTTTCGGGCGAGTGATGGGGGGAAATCCCTCGTTGATTAATGGCTTGATTCAGGTGACAGGGGGAAATGCCAATTTATATTTAATGAATTCGGCGGGAATCGTGTTTGGACAAAATGCTCAGTTAAATGTCCCGGCGGATTTTATCGCGACAACAGCGACAGGGATTGGGTTTGGCGAGAATCGTTGGTTCAATGCCTTTGGCACAAATGAGTATCAGCAATTAGTCGGAAATCCGCAACAGTTTATTTTTGATGTGTCTCAGCTAGGAAGTATTGTTAATGCCGGAAATTTAGCGATCTCTCCGGGGCAGAATTTAACCTTACTCGGTGGTACAGTTATTAATACGGGAGAACTAACAGCACCGGGAGGAAGAATTACCATTGCAGCCGTTTCTGGTTCTGATCGGGTCAAGATTTCTCAACCCGGACAGTTATTGTCTTTGGAAGTTGAACCATTGGTGAATAGTTCGGGACAAGTTATTCCTTTTACACCATTAGATTTAGCTGAATTGTTGACGGGGACAGAGGAGAATCTGGAGACAGGTGTTGAGGTGGATTCAGCCGAAACGGTGAAATTAACCGATTCTGACTTAATTCTCCCCAATGAAACAGACGTTACTATTATCTCTGGCACTATTGATGTTTCCCAGATCGGAAATGCTGGAACACCCGTGGGGGCGAACGTCTATGGGGAGGCGCACGTCTATGAGGGGGCGCACGTCTATGCGCCCCTACATGCGGCTTCATCTGCAACTGGCGGCGAGATAAATGTTATTGGCAAAACTGTAGGATTAATCAGTGCCAATATTGACGCATCGGGAACAAATAATGGCGGAACTATTCGCATTGGTGGCGACTATCAAGGTGCAGGAATAATCCCTAATGCTGATCTCACATTAGTTGATGAAAATTCCACGATTCAGGCTGATGCTTTAACCGCAGGTGATGGCGGAACTGTGATGATCTGGGCGGATAAGCAAACTGTATTTTATGGCAACATTAGCACTCGTGGGGGACTCAATTCTGGTAACGGCGGCTTTGTCGAGATATCCAGTCAGGAAAAGTTGGCATTTGATGGTGTTGTCGATGTAAGCGCCAGTGCGGGTGAAGCGGGACAGTTATTATTAGATCCCACTAGCGTGATTATTGGCACAACTGGAACTAATGATACAGCACTCAATGATAATCAAATCTTGTCGGGAGAAGGTAGCGGGAGTTTCCTGATTTCTGCTAATTCACTGTTAACTGCCTTAAATTCCGGGGATGTCTCAATTGCTGCTAGCAAAAATATTGATATTATCAGTGATATTAATTCCAGCAGTAGCAATAATTTAACCTTTGAGGCGGCATTCATTAATTTAGATGCCTCAATTAGCTTGAATGGTGGCAATTTAACCTTTGAAGCCCCCGTAATTCTTCGCAGCAGTCAAACACTCAGCACAGGTTCTACGGTTGGTGGAGATATTACATTTAATAGTAGTCTTCATGCGTTTAATCCCGGTACAGATACGCTAACGTTAGAAGCCGGAACCGGGAATATTACGTTTAATGGTGCTGTCGGTGGAGCGTTACCTTATAATGTGGCGGTACTGTTAGATGATCCGGTGGGATATTGGCGTCTGGATGAAGAGGGGGAGACGGCTTTTGATTCGTCTGGAAATAATATAAATGGCACTTATTTTGGTGGGGTAAACCGCAATCAAGAGGGAGCGTTAGTGGATGATGCTAATCCAGCCCCATTCTTTGATGGTACGACAGGGTATGTAGAAATTCCCGATTCAGATTTTATTGATTTTGGCACGAATGAAGATTTTACGATAACCGCTTGGATTAAAGCTTCGCCTGAACAATTGGATACGGAAGCTGGTGATAATGATGTAATTGAAAAATGGAGTGGAGCGCCAGAGGGATACCCTTATGTAATTCGGTATTTAAACCAATCAGGAAAAATTCTTGCTGCGCGATATGATGGTTTTGTTGCCAATTCAAATAATCCTACCGTTAATTCAATAGTATCCGTAGACGATGGACAGTTTCATCACATTGCTTTTATCAAAGAGGGTTCGACGCTCTCTTTATACGTTGACGGAGTTCTCAAAGATACAAGCATTGATACTACAAATCGCCCGACACAAAATAATTCTCCACTTTTTCTAGCACGTAGAGGAGGAAACGCATTTGATAATTTTTTCCGGGGCAGTATTGACGAAGTAGCCATTTACGATTCTGCCTTATCCCCTGATGAAGTAGCCGCTCAATACACCACGGGAACAGGTACGGCTACCTCAATGCAACTCCGTGGATTAACGGTTAATAATGCCGCAAATATCATAGCCAATGAGACAATAACTGCCAACAGTATTGACCTAACAGCCAGTCAAAATATCACCACTCAATCCCTAGACACAAGTTCCAGTTCAGGTGATGGCGGTTCCATTACCCTTAATGCTGACAATAATATTCAAGTTACCTCAATTAATACTCAAGGGGGAAGTAATGGTACAGGCGGAAATGTTGATATTACCGCTGGCGGGTTCATCCAGATAACCGACACATTCATCGACCAAAATGGTAGAAATGCTAGTATTTCCACAGCCGGAGGTAACGGCGGCGGTGCGATTACTATCCAACATGGCGGTCAGGGTGTGATTCCTTTTAATGTGGGTGATGCCTCAATTAATGGTACAGCAGGTATAATTACCAGTGGCGAGTCTAATCTTGAACTATCCCAATCGTTTCCTGATAACCAAACCGAAGGGAATATTCAGATTATCACCGATCAATTTATCACAGGTTCCTGTCCTCCCGACTGTTTAGATACTGAATCCAACGAGATAGATGAATCTGAGGATTTCGTACTTGATAATTCTCCAGTTTTGAGTGCGATCGCGGAAACTGAAACCGCGTTTACGAATGAATATGAAGAGTACTGGGGGTTAAGTGAGACGCCAATTATTACGCTGACACAAGCTCAAAGGACTTTACAAAGGATTGAACAGGCGACTGGGGTGAAGCCAGCTCTGATTTATGTGGTGTTTGTGCCAGGAGATGGTGTTGGAGATGATAGTAACAGAGGCGAAGTTGAGACGAGAAAACGCAGAGGTTCGCAGAGGGAAGCGCAGAGGTTCGCAGAGGGGTTTGGTGGTTGGGAGTCTATGGTTTTGGCTCAGGAGGTGTGGGAAGATACGGATAAATTGGAGTTGATTTTGGTTACGGCTGAAGGGGAACCGATGCGATTTGTTGTTCCGGGGGCAAGTCGGAAAAGGGTGATGGAAACTGTACAAAATTTCCGCCGTGCGGTTACGGATACTCGCATTCCTCGTCCGTATCTTTCTAGCGCCCAGCAGTTGTATCGGTGGTTAATTGCTCCGTTGGAGGAGGAGTTACAAGACAGAGACATTAATAATTTGGCGTTGATTATGGATCAGGGTTTGCGTTCCTTACCTGTAGCGGCGCTTCATGATGGGAAGGGTTTTATTGTTGAACGCTATAGTATTGGGTTTATGCCAAGTTTGTCGCTAACGGATACTCGTTATGTAGATGTGAGTGATTTACAGGTTTTGGCAATGGGGGCGTCTGAATTTACGGAGCAAAATCCCTTACCTGCTGTGCCTGTAGAATTATCCGCGATCGCAGATAAACTATGGCAAGGTGAATCGTTCCTTAATTCTACGTTTACTCCCGCTAATCTTAAAGCAGCACGGGCGAATCAACCCTTTGGTATTGTTCATTTGGCAACTCATGGTGAATTTAGACCAGGTAAACCGGAAAACTCCTACATTCAGTTTTGGAATCAGAGACTATCTTTGGATCAAATTCGCCAACTTGGATTGCATAATCCACCCGTGGAACTGATGGTATTAAGTGCTTGTCGCACGGCATTAGGGAATGAAGAGGCGGAGTTAGGATTTACTGGATTAGCGGTACAAGCGGGGGTAAAATCAGCTTTGGGAAGCCTCTGGTATGTCAGTGATGAGGGGACATTGGGATTAATGACTACGTTTTATCAAAATTTAAAGCAAGTCCCAATTAAAGCCGAAGCGCTGCGACAAACCCAATTAGCGATGATTCAGGGTCAAGTGAAGATTGAAAATGGGCAATTGATTACTCCCAATGGAACGATTGATTTACCTGAAGAATTCGCTGGAATTGAGGATAAGGCGTTTACTCATCCTTATTTTTGGAGTTCGTTTACTTTAGTCGGAAGTCCTTGGTAAGGAAGTTTTAATTGTGTAGGGGCGGGTTTTACGACTATCG
>CAKZMA010000695.1 GCA_937127375.1 uncultured Coleofasciculus sp.
ATGAATGAGCTACGCGGCAAACAGGCATTTATTTGTGATATGGATGGCGTGATTTACCACGGCAACCGCTTACTGCCAGGAGTGGAGGCATTTTTGGACTGGTTAAAGGCGTCGGACAAGAAATTTCTGTTTCTCACCAATAGTAGCGAGCGATCGCCTCGGGAGTTGCGGGAGAAGCTAAAACGGTTGGGCGTAGAAGTCCCGGAGGAACATTTCTACACCAGCGCCTTGGCAACGGCGGCATTTTTGGCTCAACAATGTTCCGGAGGAAGTGCCTTTGTGATTGGGGAAGCAGGGTTGACAAATGCGCTGTACGATGCTGAGTTCTCAATGAACGATACCAACCCCGATTATGTGGTGGTAGGCGAGACGCGCAGTTATAGCTTTGAGAAATTAGAACATGCGGCGCAGTTAGTGATTAACGGGGCAAAGTTAATTGGCACCAATCCCGACTTAACCGGACCGAGTGAGAAAGGAATTGTGCCCGCGACAGGGGCGTTAATTGCCCCCTTGGAACTGACGACGGGGGCGAAAGCCTATTTTGTCGGCAAGCCAAATCCCCTAATGATGCGTCATGCTCTGAAGAAGCTAGGCTGTCGTCGTGAGGATACAGCCATCATTGGCGATCGCATGGACACTGATATCATTGCTGGGATTGAGTCAGAAATCGAGACGGCGTTGGTGTTATCTGGAGTCACCCGCCAAGAGGATTTAATCCATTTTGCCTATCGTCCCCACTATATTTTGCCAGGAGTGGGGGATTTAGTCCCTTGACATAGACTAAACCTAGAAATCTAGATCGCAAGTAATCAACCGGACATGATATAGTACCAAATCAGGGTTAGCTACCCCCGTTATAATCCAGTCCGCGCAGGCGGACTTTGTTTGTGTAGCAGCGATTTCAATCGCCGTAGCTTACTATTCAGCTTGAACTGAATCCCATCACCTCAGCAACGGCAGTGGTGGTTGGCTCAATTCCTCGCTGTAATTGGTTGTTGCAATGTTGAATCGCCGTATCCGGATCTTTTAGCCCATTCCCCGTCAGCACACAAACCACTGTTGCTCCCGTCGGCACTTGATCTTTCACTTTCAATAACCCCGCCACCGATGCAGCGCTAGCGGGTTCACAAAATATTCCTTCTTTTGATGCCAAGAGGCGATAGGCTGCCAGAATTTCCTCATCGGTAACGCTATTAAATTCTCCCTGACTGGCATCTTTTACCGCAACAGCTTTATCCCAACTGGCTGGATTACCAATCCGAATCGCGGTGGCGATTGTTTCCGGATGCGCTACTGGTTCACCCAGAATCAACGGCGACGCGCCAGCCGCTTGGAATCCCATCATCCGAGGTAAGCGATCGCACAACCCATGTTGATGATACTGGCAAAAGCCCATCCAGTACGCCGTAATATTCCCCGCATTTCCCACCGGAATACACAACCAATCCGGGGCATTCCCTAAATTATCAACAATTTCAAATGCGCCCGTTTTTTGACCTTCCAACCGATAGGGATTAACCGAATTCACCAACGTTACCGGATAATTTGCCGCTAACTCCTGGACAATTCGCAAGCAGTCGTCAAAATTTCCCTCAATTGCCAATACCTGCGCCCCATAAACCAATGCCTGCGCCAACTTCCCCAAGGCGACATACCCATCCGGAATTAATACAAACGCTTGCATATCACCCCGAGTCGCATAAGCCGCAGCCGAGGCAGAGGTATTTCCGGTGCTGGCACAAATAACCGCCTTTGCCCCGGCTTCCTTTGCCTTAGAAATCGCCATGGTCATGCCTCGGTCTTTAAAGCTACCTGTAGGATTAAGACCATCATATTTAACCAATACCTTGACTCCTTTGCCTACCGCTTCTGAAAGGGCAGGGGTGGGGATCAGAGGCGTATTTCCCTCCAAGAGAGTCACTACGGGAGTTGAGGCGGTGACGGGTAAATAAGACCGATAGGTCTCAATTAAACCCGACCATTGACAAGGTTTAGTAAAAGTATCTGTAGTTTGAGGGGTATTGGTAGCAGACAGAGTCATGGGTAATTTTTTACTGGATGTTGGTCATATACATACAAATGACCCGAAAAAACGTTTGAGTGACCAGACACGCAATAGCACATCTGTAGGGGCGGGTTTCACCATTATCGCTGCTTGCCACCCAGATGTCACTAAACCCGCCCTAACTAAGTGCAAGAACTCTTGGACA
>CAKZMA010000696.1 GCA_937127375.1 uncultured Coleofasciculus sp.
AACGCTCTTTGGTTCCAGACGAACAATAATGGCGCGAGAAACTGGGGAGCAGGAAACCCTTTATGGTATTACGACCCTCAAGCTAAAAAACCTACTGATACTCCAGCGACTGTTCCAGCAACAGTTCAGCAACCGCTTCTCGTGCCGGTTCTACAACTTCATGCCTCTCGTGAAACTCCAGGCGGTGATAAATTTCCAGTTACTAAAGGTAAAAAGGCACAAGAAAACACCCGTTGGCTGCCAAAAACACCGAAAAAAGACTATGAATATAACCTAGTGTTTGGAGCGGGTGATGTGCCTGCGCGTCCAGGTGAAACCAACGGAGGTTTACAAAACCTGGCACGATTCTTAGAAAACTGGCAACAAGATAAAAGCGGTAAGGATAGTAAAAGTACGACTACAATTTCAGGTTCATTTGTTCAGTCTGGTCGCAGTGAATATTCAACCGCTCCTTATTTTGGGCTTCGAGAAGATGATGATGGAACAATCTTTGGTGAAACAGGTAACGATGCCAAGTACAACGTCGATAACGCAGGTGGAAAAATAGGATACTTTGCACCGCCTAATCGGAGTTGGGGTTTTGATTTGGGCTTGTATTATCAACCGCCCGATTACTTCTCTCGTAAGTTTGCGCGACTCGATAAAGATGCGAAAGGAGATCTGATTGTCCAACAGTATTTCCGAGAACTCCCTCAAGATGATCCTTGGGTGAAAGGGATATTGTGTGCAAAGGTTAATATTGATGGCAATGTTCAGAATGTTGCTCCTAATGAGATTCGGGGATCATTGGACTGCTCAGAAGGATACGATGACTAGCATCAAATTAACAGCCTACAAACTCAAAACAAAATAGGAGGAATCAAGCCATGAAAAAACTCATCCATCAACGCAATCCCTGCCAGTCAGAGGAGGCTGGCTACGCTCTCATCGAATCATTAATTGCAATAGTTGTTGTTGCTATTTTGATGACTGCGGTTACTCCGATGATTGTGTTTTCAATGGGAGCGCGAATGCAAGCCAAACGAATACAACTCGCTACTCAAGCTTCGCAAAGCTATCTAGCTGATCTCAAAGCAAACCCAGAAGAAAATGATGGTTTAGCTCCGAGTACAGTCACAGAGATTGCTAATATTGGAGACTTAACAGGTGATTGTGAGGATAGTGACGGATACTGTTCCTATGACCCAGATGACGCAACTACTGGCCGAATGTTGTACTGCGTTAATTTTGATGAGGAAGCAGGCTGTCAAACAAGTAGCATGGTAGATATGGTTGTCTGGCCGATTAGAGAGGTAGCTTCAGATCAACAGGGTAATCCTTTATCTACAGATTTAGGTTATGAGGTGGCAATTCGAGTATACCGTGCTAATTCCTTTGCTGATGATGTAGATGATCCACTACAAAAAGACGGCGGGGTAGATAGTAGTGTTGCTCAAGCATTAGGAGATCGGACTAAGCCCCTATTTCAAACCGCCACTTTTATTTCACCCTCTTTTATTTCACCTTCAACTGGTGCTAAACGAAGCCTCTATGAATCTTATTGCCAAAGAATAAGGAAACCAGACGGAACGGAAGGATGTCAATAATGCACCAAATTTCTTGTACTGGGAATTTAACAAGATGACTTTACTACAACTTTTGCTCAAAACTCGCTCTCGATCAAAACCTTCGGAACCGACTCACTCAATAGATGGCTTTACGATGATTGAGTTGTTAGTTGGAGCAATTGTAGCGTTTTTGATTATCGGGCCATTGCTAGGCTTTGTTGTGAACATTCTCAATGATGACTCTAGAGAACAAGTTAAAACAACAACAGACTACGAACTACAAGCTGCGGTAGACTTTATTAGTGAAGATTTATCTCAAGCTTATTACATCTATGATCCAGATCAGATTGAGGAAATTCAAGGTCAACTTCCTGGCGATGGAGAACCTATTTTAGTGTTCTGGAAACTGCACAGATTGCGGAATTCTATTCCTATTACTGGCAGTAATATATTACCAAGTCAATGTGATGATAACCCTGGGCAATGTAATGATACGTCTGTACGAGCAGTCGTCGCCTATTATCTGGAGGAAACCGAGCAAAATTCGATCTGGTGTCAGCCAGCAGGTGATGCTTGTCCTAAAAGAATTGTTCGTTATATAGCCCGTGAAAAACTAGAGAGGTTTAGAGGAACTGGGGTATATTATCAAAATCCTCAGCTAGATAATTTTCAACAAGGAACACTAGATATTAGTAATTCTGACTTTGATATTCAAGAGAGTCCAACAGATAGTTTTCCAGACGTTGATGTAGATCCAGACGTTTTGGTTAATTACATTAGTGATTTTTCAGACCCCGATTCTAACCCAATTGAAGTATCAGATACTAACGATTCAGTTCAATTCACAATAAAAGCTAATGCTATGCGCCGAATAGATGGAAAGAAGACAGGCTTTTGTGAGACTGATGAGGGTAAAGGTTCCGCTTACTGTCCTAAAGCAAGTGTTCGAGTACAGGGACTTGTTATTAAGGCAAATTGATTTTATGGAGTTAAAAAGAGCGAAGATTAGTAGGGAAATGGTTGTAAATTTAAGTTAGTTGGAAAGATGAAAAAGGAAAATTATGAAAAATATATTATTGAAACACTTACTCCGACAAAGAAGGCAAAAAACAGGTCAATCTCAACGCTCTGAACTGGGTTTTACAATACTAGAAGTGATGCTGGTCGTCATTATTATCGGTATTTTTGCGGCTATTGCTGCACCCGCTTGGGATGCTTTTGTTAACCGTCAACGTATTCGAGCCGTTAATGGTCAAGTCTTACGAACATTACAAACTGCACAATCTGAAGCCAAACGTAAGAAACAAAACTATGTTGTTGCATTTAGAGAAGCTGCCGATCCTACTACTGATCCGCCTGAATTTAGCACTTATTTGGAAGGTACTCCTGACGCTGATAAATTCTGGGAACCGTTGAATTTGGAGGGACAGGTTCCAACAGGAGAAATAAAAATATATGTTCAAGCTAATGGTTCTGATGATGCTGACCCTGATAAGAATAATGGTACCGACATTGATGGAATTACTTTTGACTATATGGGAGAAGTAGAATCTCTTAAAGATAACACTAATGTTCCCTCCGAAGAAAATGAAACAGGTTTCACAGTAACAGTCTCTACTCCTGATGGCGGCTTGAAAAGATGTGTAAAAGTTGTGACATTATTAGGAGCAATGATAACATCTGAAGGGGATGATAAAAAAATTGGATGTCCGCCTAATAATTAAGTATTGATGTAAAATTAGATTAATCTTTTAATTCTAATCAGGGTAGTTCAACTCAATGAAACCAGACACGCGATTAAAATGCGATCGCCAAATTTCTCGTAAGCCTTTTACCTCCCTCGCCTCAAGTTCAAAGATTAGATATACCACCGGATATACTATTATTGAAGTTATGCTGGTTGTGACTTTAATGGGTGTATTTAGCGGAATAGCAGTTCCCGCTTGGAATGGGTTTGTTGGGCGTCAACAATTGCGTGCAGGTGCAAACCGAGTCTATTGGGCGATGCGAACTGCTCAAAGTGAAGCCAAACGTCAAAAAATTGCTGTTCAAGCCAGTTTTCGAGAGAAAGATAACCGAGTTCAATTCACCGTTCATCGACCGAATATTTTACCTGTTAATATTTCTGATTCTGCCTGGGAAAGCCTTCCTGTGGGTGTTCAAGTTGATCTCGGAGAAGATGAGACAACCCTGATAAAAGTTAATCCAGATACCAATAAAGTGACCACTTCTGATACTAATTATTATCGCGCATTATTCAACTATAAAGGTTGTCCAGTTTATAACCCCAGTAATGAATGTACTCAAACCTCTTTGCGTGCAAAAGGACGCTTGGGACTCAAACACAA
>CAKZMA010000697.1 GCA_937127375.1 uncultured Coleofasciculus sp.
AGCTGGGGAAGCTGGGGGAGATATTAGCTGTTCAGTTATTTCTGCCTTCTTGCACTAGAAGACAGAGGACATCTTATCTTTTCCCGTTCCATGTCTACTGTTTACTGGAGCAGGGAATTAAAAAGTGCTAATGAAGCCCGTTTTGCTGTGAGTAAAATAGACCCGACAATGAGCAGTTTTATCGCGAGTGGCGCTAAAATCAGATTCACCACCAGACAAAGTAACGCGATGATAGTTGCCCCTACTTGCACTAATTCCTCTGCGACATGGGTATGAATGTAAACCGCGACAAGAGCGATCGCCAGAATCAGCAGGGACGGTATAATCATCGAACAGTGCCTCAATACAGCTTGTGATGGTTATTTTGATTATCGACTACATTCCCCAGTCAAGACTTCCGTAAAACTTCTTAATATAACTACGCCGATTGGCTGAGTGGCTAGATTAGTGGTTAATTACCCCCAGTTAACAGTCATTTAGAGACGTGCCATGGAACGTCTGTACTGTAGGGGCGGGTTTAGCCACTAAATTCAGATATCCACCAATAAATGAACAACAAAACCCGCCCTTCTGTGGATAATGCTGGGTCAGTCTTTCAACCCGTTTTAACGGGTTTAAGCTTTTAGCCAGAACTTTAGTTCTAGGCTCAAATCTTCGTCAACTTATAATTCATCGCCTCTTGCTTGACTCGTTGATACTCGGATTCAATTTGGGCAACGAGTTCACATAAGCCTGTTGTAACTTGAGACTTGCTTAAATTTTCCAAGTCTTGACAAAGTTGGGAGAATTTAATCGCCCCTAATGCCGCACTCGATGATTTTAATGTATGAGCCGTGTGTTGCAAAGCGGCTAAATTATTCTCTTGCAGGGCAATTTTAAGCGTTTCCAACATGGCGGGGGTATCTTCTAAATAAATATCAATTAATTGACGCAGCATTTCAGTCGCACTCTCGCCCATCATGTCGTGAAAGGTTTGTAAGACTTGGGGGTCAAGGGCTGACTCGACTTGGGGTGTGGGTTCTGGGGGTTCCTCTGTCGGTTGACTTTGAGACAGAGCCCGAACTAATTCATTGACGCGGATCGGTTTGCTGATATAGTCATCCATTCCTACCTCCAAACATTTTTCGCGATCGCCTTGCATGGCGTTGGCTGTCATGGCGATAATTCGCGGGCGGTTTGCGGGTAACCATTGCTGGCAAATATGGCGGGTGGCGTCTAAACCATCCATTTCTGGCATTTGCACATCCATGAATATGACATCATAAGGCTGACGGCGCAGGGCTTCGATCACTTCTAATCCATTCCCAGCAACATCGGCGCGATATCCCATGCGCTGCAATAACTGCAAAGCTAATTGTTGATTCACTTTATTGTCTTCCGCCACTAAAATTCGCAGGGGTATCCGTTGCGCCAAAGTGGGATCAAGAGAGGGTGAACCCGCAGGCGATCGCTTAATTTTTGTCGGTTGTCCACTGAGGATTTGCGTTAACAGGTTGTAGAGTTGCGACTGCTTAATCGGTTTACTTAAAAAGGCAGCAAAATTCGCTTCGACGACTCCAGAAGCAATCTCGGGTTTACCCATGGACGATAAGATTAATAAGGGAAACTCTTTATCCTTAAACTGGTGACGGATTTGTTCCCCCAAGGTAATCCCATCCATTCCTGGCATTTGCATATCTAGAATGGCAATATCATACTGTTCACCTTGAGACAGCCATGCTAACGCCTCTTGACCGGATTCTGTAGCTTGTGACAGCATCCCCCAAGACTGGGCTTGTCGGATTAAAATTTGGCAGTTTGTCGTATTATCATCGACAATTAATAGCCGTTTTCCTGCTAGGTGAGTGTCACAGATGGGTTGTTCTACCACGGCTGAATCGGGGATGGATTCAGACAAAATTGTGAAGTAAAAGGTTGAACCACCAAAACTCTTATCAGTGGCTATCCATCCAGCAGGCGGATTTCCGGCGACTGATCCGCCACTTTCTACCCACATTTGACCTCCCATCATTTCGCACAGGCGTTTACAAATGGCTAATCCTAATCCTGTTCCCCCATATTGACGAGAGGTGGATGAATCCACCTGGCTAAAGGATTTAAACAGGCGATTAATTCGATCAGTGGGAATGCCAATTCCTGTGTCTTTGACCGCAAATTGTAACTGATAGCGAGTGCCAAACCCGCCCGGATGTAGAGACGTTGCATGCAACGTCTCTACATCCTCATCCGGCAAAATATGGGCGGTTACGGAAACCAAAACCTCTCCGGTTGGCGTAAATTTAACCGCATTACTAATTAAATTCACTAAAATTTGACGCAACCGCGTCACATCTCCGGCAATCCAATTGGGGGTTTGGGAGTCAATTAAATAGGCTAATTCTAGATTTTTCTCGGCGGCTTTGGTGGTAAGCAGATCCAGGGCTTCTTCAATGCAGGTGCGGAGTTCAAAGGGTTGTTCCTCTAACTCCATTTTCCCGGATTCAATTTTCGAGAAATCTAGAATATCGTTAATAATCGTCAGCAGGGCATCTCCACTATTGCGAATGGTTTCGGCAAAGTAGCGCTGATCTGAGGTCAAGTCAGTATCCAGAAGTAACCCCGTCATGCCAATCACGGCATTCATTGGTGTGCGAATTTCATGACTCATGGTTGCCAAGAATTCACTTTTGGCTTGGGTGGCGGCTTCGGCGGTTTGTCGGGCTTTTTCCAATGCCACATTTTGTTCGGTTAACTGTTGACGTTGGCGAGTTTCCTGTTCCCACAAATGCGCCTGGGCGATCGCAATCCCCACTTGATCGGCAACCGCTTCGAGTAACTCAATTTCATGACTTGACCAATGGCGATAGGAATCACACTGATGCAAGCCAATAATTCCATTCGGTTCCCCTTGATAGGAGGTGCGAATTGCCAGCATCGATTTTAATCCAATCTGACAACAAATTTGGGTACAGCCTAACAACAATGGATCGGCATAGACATCTGGTGAGGAGATTGCCTTGTCTTGTTTTAGTAGCTGTTGAACATGGGGATTTCTCTGAATGGGAACTTCTAACTGGAGAATGGATTCATATCCTGTTTCTAAATATTCTGCCACAAAAGGAATGGCTGGTGTCGGTTCCGTCAGGTAAGTATGAATCACACAGCGATTGACGCCAAAAGCTTGACCGATTTGGGTAGCGGTGGTTTGAAAGATTTCTTTGGTGTTTAAACTGCGGCGAATTTCTTGGGTAATTTGCTTCAGCAGAACCGTTCGCATTAATTGTTGCTGAAGCGCGATCTCGGCTTGCTTGCGATCGGTAATATCAATGGATACGCCTAAGACGGCGGGAACATCGGAATCAGCGACAAAGAAGGGAATTTTGGTTGTTTGTAGAATTCGAGTTTCGCCTTTAGCATTTGTAATCGTTTCTTCGGGAATATAAAGAGTTTCTCCACTGGTAATAACGTGCAAGTCTGCTTCTCGATATTGATGGGCATCGTCTACTGATGGGGCAACCTCTGTTTCAGGTTGATCCAGTAAGGCTTCAACGGTAGTTCCGTAAGTATCAGCGACGGATTGATTGACTAAAATAAACTGACCTTTTTTATTTTTAGCAAAGATGAAATGGGGAACTAAATCAATCACCTGGCGAAGCTTTTGTTCGCTAGCTTTGAGTTGAATATCTGCCCATTTGTAGTGAGTAATATCCCGGAGTGTACCAGAGGTTCCGGTGATTGTATTATCGGAGGCAACGGTTAATTGGGCATGAACTTCAATCCAGCGATATCCGCCATCTTTGGTCAGATATCTGACTTCATGCTGGCAATAGTCTTTTTTTCGTTCCAGTAAGGGTTGAAATAAATCTACGTTGCGTTGGCGATCATCGGGATGAATATACTCTAGGAAATTTGTGCCAATGCTTTCCCCTAAGGTAAAGCCAGTAATCTCTGTCCACGCGGGATTTAAGAATGTCCATACCCCCGTTGCATCGGTTTGGAAAATGACTTCTTTAACGCTTTCAATCACTGAACGATAATTCTCTTCACTCTCCCGCAGTCGTTCTTCGACTTGTTTGCGATCAGTAATATCAATACAAGAACCGGTATAGCCAGCAAAGTAATCATTGGATGTAAATCGAGGCACTCCTGTATCTAAAATCCAGCGATAGTTGCCATCATGTCGGCGTAAACGGTATTCCCTGCGAAACCGTTTTTGGGCTTTAAAGGCGTTGGAATAGGTTTCTATACAATAGTGATAATCATCAGGATGAACCCCGTCTGTCCAGCCATCTCCTATTTCTTGGTCTAAGGTGCGTCCAGTAAATTCTAACCAGGTTTGATTGAAAAAGTAACAATTACTATCAGTTCCGGCTAACCAGATTAAGACGGGGGCGGTGTCGGCTAAGAGGCGAAAGCGTTCTTCACTTTCTCGCAGTCGTTCTTCGGCGAGTTTACTTTCGGTAATGTCTTCAATTGAGCCTTCATAATAGAGAATGGTTCCTGATATGTCGGTGACGGCACGGGCATTTTTGCGAATCCAAATCTTCCGTCCATCTTGGCAATAAACCTGGGTTTCAAATTTAGAGACAGCTTTATTTTGTTGAATTAATTGGGTTAAACGTCGATGATCATCCGGATTAACATAAAATTGTTGTTCAATATTTTTTAGAGACTGTAAAAAATGGCTTGGTGAAGCATAGCCGAGTATCTGGGCAAAGGCAGGATTAACACTGATATAGATGCCATCTGGTGTACGTTGAAATATGCCCTCAACCGCATTTTCAAAGATACTACGATAATTGGCTTGACTGACACTTAATTGTTCATTAGCTGTCTGGAGTGCAGCGGTTCGTTCTTCAACCAGTTCTTCTAAATGGTTACGATAGTCTGCTAATTCTTCTTCGGTGCGTTGGCGTTCTTGAATTTCCGCGATCGCCCGATCTTTCATCGTGCGATAGTTATGAACTTGTTGGGTGAGTTCAGTAACATCTTGAATCGATAATAAAGCATAATACTCGCCATCTTTTTCACTAGGAACGGCGGTAACGGTGGTATGCTGAATCCGTAATCCTCCATCGGCTAAAGGTGCAGGAATCAGGTGGATATGAAGTTGGGAGGAAAAGACGGTGGGTGGTCCTCCAGTAAAAACTTGTTGGAGGCGGGTGGTATATTTGGGATGATTCAGGTGGGGAAAATGATCGGTAATTTTTTCACCTAAGATTTGGTGTTTGGAGAGATGCGTCCAGTTTTCCAAGCAGCGATTCCAATATAAAACCACTAAATCTGATCGCAGGACACAGTTACCCATAGGGACTTGATCCAGAACATTAAATTGATGCGCCGCTGTTTCGATTTCAGTCGCGATCGCAGTTTTATTTCCAGGGTAATTTACGTGAGATGATAACACCATGTTTATTAGAAAATGCAATAGAGTAGGCAATTAATTAACCAATTGTAGGGGCGGGTTTAGGGACTAAATTAACCTGTTTGCCGATAACTGAACAGCAAAACCCGCCCTTCCCCACCGATAACTTTCCCCACCGATAACTCTGTAGGGGCGGGTTTAGGGACTCAATTCGGCTATTTACCGATAACTGAATAGCAAAACCCGCCCTTCCTAATTCATTATTTTATAAATAAATTATTCAATCTACACCGATAAAGGCAATGTAACCGTAAACATAGTTCCTT
This sequence comes from uncultured Coleofasciculus sp., assembly GCA_937127375.1. Taxonomy (GTDB): domain Bacteria; phylum Cyanobacteriota; class Cyanobacteriia; order Cyanobacteriales; family Coleofasciculaceae; genus Coleofasciculus. Next base: position 5,671 of record CAKZMA010000697.1, read on the forward strand.
CTCCCACTTGACTGTTTACCGTAATCTCACCCCCTTGTAAATCAACCGCCCGTTTAACAATCGCCAACCCCAATCCCGTTCCCGAAATATTCCCCACATTTTGCGCCCGATGAAACGCCTCAAAGAGTTTCTCTTGATCCGCCAACGGAATCCCAATCCCTTGGTCTTTAATTTGGAAAATAGCGGATGAATCCTGACAGACGAGGTTCAAGGTAACGATTCCACAATTGGGAGAATACTTAATCGCATTCGAGATTAAATTCGTCAGAATATGCCGCAACAGCTTCTCATCCATGCAGACATTAAGGTTTGGGCATTGATGGGTAAAGACCAGAGAATGATGCTGTCCTAAACTCAACTGTAACTCCTCAATCAAGCCGTGGCAAAATTCAACCAAATCCAGAGGAACAGGCTGCAACTGAAGTTTTCCGGCTTCGGCTTTGCCAATCAGAGTGACATCTTCTAAAACTTGGACTAAATGTTTAACCGTTCCTTGAATACGATGGATATGGGTGAGTTTTTTATCCGGTGTCCATTTATGACCATAATGTTCGAGTAATTCCGCCGAACTTAAAATAGTAGTTAGGGGGGTGCGAAACTCATGAGAGGTCATAGTAACAAAACGAGATTTTAGTTCGCTGAGTTCTTTTTCTTTCGCTAAAGCTTTGCGAACCTCTTCTTCCGCTTGCTTGCGATCGGTAATATCAATTCCCACCGAAACCGCTGCATGTCCTTGTTGGTATTTTTGGGCAACAATTAAGTAACTCCGGGTGGTATCCTTGACGTAAGCTTCAATCACTTGGCTAGCGGCTGGTTCGGGACTAGCAATAAATTGACGCATAAAGTCAGCAAAGCTGGGACTCGCTTTCATAAAGCCGACATCTTGACCAATAAAATGATCGACAGTCAAGTGAAACGTATCAGCTAGATGGCGATTAACCCCTAGATATCGCAAATCCGAATTCACCCAAGATACAAAGCCAGGAACCGCATCAAAAACTGCTTGTAATTGTTCTTCTTGAGATCGTAAAGCGGCTTCGGCGCGTTGTCGTTCTTGGACTTCTGCTAATGCGCGATCGCGCATTTTGCGATAGTCTTGAACTTGTTGGCTGAGTTCAGTAACATCTTGAATGGATAAAAGGGCGTAGTAGTCTCCTTCTATTAAGCCGGGTATGGCGGTGACAGTGGTACGCTGAATTCGCTGTTGTCCATCGGGTAAATAGGCGGGAATAAAATGAGGATGAAGTTGGGCGGAAAAAATGGTCGGAGGTCCCCCGGAAAAGATGGACTTCAGCCGCTTTTCATAGCGGGGATGGTTTAAATCAGCGAAATAGTCACTGATTTTTCGACCTAAAATTTGACCTCTGGATAGGTGTGTCCAATCCTCCAAACCGCGATTCCAAAATAAGACCACGAAATCGGATCGGAGAATACAGACACCCAAAGGCATTTGGTCAAGAATGCAAAATTTTTCGGCAGCGATTTCTATCTCTTGCATGGACAGATTAAGGGGTCATTGGTCAAAACACTGATTTCACAGATTTATTGTCCAGATGCGGGTAGAGGATAAAAGCTTAGTTACACTGATTACACAGAAAGCCTCGTTCTCTATCATTGGTCATTGCTCAAAAAAATGAATCAGATTACACAGTGGTTAGCATGGCGATCGCGTCGAGTAACACGTCGAAGGAACCGACTTCAAAGACGAGAATAATATCGCCGCGAATCTGAAGTTGTTCGATAAAAAATTGGGTTTGGGCTAACAGGATAGTATTATCCTGCTGATTGTCGCCGACGTTGATTAAGTTTTCGACAGTATCCTCGATGTAGCTGGGAATGGCATAATCGAGGCGTTGATTGAGGACGTTACTAATTGACCCAATCACGCTGTTAATTAAGATATTGCCAATCTCACTTAACGTACCAATGCGAACGGCGTCTAAATCCGGTGTTCCTAATTCTTCCCCCGTGAGAACAGCGGCGAGAATTGAAGCACTATCGGTGGGAAAAACTAACTCCGCTAAACCCGCAAAAGATCCAGAGAAGTCTTGGCGAACCGCTGCAACTTGTTCCCCACCAAGGCGAGTTTCCATTTCAGATTGAAAATCCAGAGGCGACCCAATTTTAATATAGGGGACTTGCAGGCGAATCGGGGCTTCCAGCATTTCATTCAGGACGCTAGCCGCCCGACCGACACCAATATTAACGATTTCTTGGATCGCATCAATTTGATCGGGAGTTAAGTTCATACAGTCTCCTGGGGACAAGCTAAGATTTCACCAATAACGCGACGTAATTCGGCGTCTTTGGGGGGTTTATTAATAAAGCCTGATCCGCCTAACTCACGACAACGCTGGCGCACATTTTCTTGAATATCGGCGGTGATCACAATAACGGGGGTATTAATTTGGCGATCGCGCAAGGCGGTGAGGAGTTGAAAGCCATCCATAACGGGCATGAGCATATCAGTTAAGATACAGTCAGGTTGATGTGCGATCGCCATGTCTAGTCCTTCTTGTCCATTAGTGGCTTCTAGGGTTTCATGTCCATCCGCAACAAGGGTTTTCCGGATCATCCGTCGGGTAAACGCGGCGTCATCAACGATTAGAATTAATGCCATAATTTTCCTCCATTTTTCAGTTAAACGGTTGGTTGAATGAAGTTAGCAAGTAGGTTGGGTTGAGATACGAAACCCAACTCTCAACGAATCTGCACCGTTGATCAGGGCGGGTTTAGTAACATCAGGATGAAAAAACACGATAATAGTGAAACCCGCCCCTACTGATCAAAACTGTTTCATCCTTGTCTTTTATTGTCTAGCCCATGTCCGAGAATGTCATTCGGTGAAATCACGGATCTTTCTAATCCAGCCGTCTCAAGTTGGGTGGTATCACCGATAGCAGCGTTCCCTGCGCCAAGATAGACTCGGTTTAGTGGCGAAACTCAGTGAAATTGAATCCCACTGACTTCCGCCGTATTTTTCTTGAAATAATTCCTGTCAGCTTTAACCATTAACGTCCCATACATGCAAGCGATTACTTAACTATCATGGATGAAGATATCAAAGCCTTTTTGGTAGAAAGCTACGAGAATATTAGCCAGATTGAGACGGATCTGGTCACATTAGAAAAAAATCCGACTAATCAAGATTTACTCGAAGGAATTTATCGTTCCTTACATACAATTAAAGGAAACTGCGGCTTCATGGCGTTTCCCACCCTAGAAGCCCTTACCCACAGTGGTGAAAATTTACTCAGTTGTCTGCGAGATGGACAATTGCAGCTAAATGCAGAGATTACCAGTGGCTTACTGGAACTCCTAGACGCCATGCAGCAAATTTGCGCCCAGATAGAAGCGATCGGACAAGAAGGTGATGTTGACTATTCTGGCTTAATTCAGACCTTAAATCAACTGCAATCTAGAGATACCGGAGATGAGGGCGGGTTTTGTACAAACGTTACCATTAATAGCCAAAAGCAAATCCCTAAACCCGCCCCTACAAATCCTGAAGGGTCAAAACTTCCCTGCGATCGCGAGGAGTTGATGTCGGCGTTGACAACCCCAAATACAGTACAGTCAATCCGAGTCGATATCAATCTTTTGGATAAGTTGATGAATTTGGTGGGAGAATTGGTATTAGTTCGCAATCAGATTCAACAATTCTCCACGCTGCAAGATGAAACCGCCTTTGTTACCACCTCCCAGCAATTAAACCGACTGACAACAGAGTTACAAGAAGGGGTAATGAAAACCCGAATGCAGCCGATTAGTACAATTACGCGCAAGTTTCCCAGGGTAGTTCGGGATGTTGCGATCGCGACAGAAAAACAGGTGCAATTGGAGATAGAGGGAGAAGAGACGGAACTGGATAAAACGATTATTGAGGCGATTAAAGATCCCTTAACGCATCTACTCCGCAATTGTGTGGATCATGGGATTGAATCCCCAGAGGTACGTCAAACTCAGGGAAAATCCGCCACCGGGCGATTACGTCTGCAAGCCTTCCATGAAAGTGGATATGTAACCATTGAAATTTCGGATGATGGGGCGGGAATTGATTCAGAACGCTTGAAACAAAAAGCGTTAAGTTTAGGCTTAATTACGCCGAATCAAGCCAATTGCTTAAGTGAGACTGACGCCCTAAATTTAATCTTCCTTCCCGGTTTTTCTACCGCCAACTGCGTGACGCGCTTATCTGGGCGGGGAGTGGGAATGGATGTAGTGAAAACGGATGTAGAAAAAGTTGGCGGTACGGTAGATGTGCATACTCAAGTTGGTTTAGGAACAACATTTAAACTGAAAATTCCCTTAACCTTAGCAATTATTCCCGCCTTAATTGTCACCAGTGGAGGGGACTGCTATACCATTCCTCAAACCAATCTTTTAGAATTAGTCCGCTTGCAGGGAGAACAAGCGGATCACAGGATCGAATATGTCCACAAAGCCCCTGTGTATCGGTTGCGGGGGAAATTATTACCCCTGGTGTATTTAAATCGGGAACTTGAATTAGTGGAATGGGAACCCAAAACAGCCCATCCGCAATCGGAAATCATGCTGAACATTGTGGTTCTGCAAGTCGATAATTTCACCTTTGGCTTAGTCGTTGATGCGATTAATGACACTCAAGAAATTGTCGTAAAACCCTTAGGTAAACTACTCAAAGAAACCCCTTGTTTTGCCGGAGCCACAATTTTAGGTGATGGAAAAGTGGCATTAATTTTAGATGTATTTAGTCTAGCATCACGGGCGGGGGTACTTTCAGATGAACAAACAAACGCTTTAATTCAGCAGGAAATATCCTCTCAATCCACTATCGAAACAGTGCAAATATTACTGTTATTTGAAGCCTTAGATAACAGCCGCATGGCGATTCCCTTGTCGCGAGTAGTGCGTTTAGAAGAATTTCCCAGAACCGCGATCGAACAAGTTGGCGATCGCCAAGTGATTCAGTATCGCGACCAAATTCTCTACCTAGTTAATTTTGCCAATGTATCTTTTGTTAGTAGTCAGCGCTTTAGCGCTGCTAACCCAAAAACAGCCGTATTAGACGCTGATCCGCTGCAAGTTGTCGTCGTTGCTTGTCAAAGTGGACGCCAAATTGGATTAGTGGTTCAACGCATGGTAGATATCGTCATGGAAGACCTTTGTATCACAGGTGAAGCCACTCGTCCAGGGGTACAGGCGATCGCGGTTATTCAGGGTCAAGTTACCGAACTTTTGGATATCGAAGCGATTTAATGTCATTCGTCATTCGTCATTCGTCATT
>CAKZMA010000698.1 GCA_937127375.1 uncultured Coleofasciculus sp.
CTTGAGCGCACCCACGACAAAGGAGCCTGCACCATCACCCATAAACCACGATAGGGTATCATCCTCGTCTACAAAGCGAGAGTATATGCACGAAATCACCACCAAAACATTGCGATAAGCTCCCGTTTGCACCAGCGCACTGGCAGTCTGGAGGGCAACCAAGGCACTCGAACAAGTTGACTCAAGATTCCAAGCCGGGCAGCGTAAGCCCATTTCACCCACCAAAAACGAAGCATTACCCGGTGCAATTCGTTCGGGAAATAGGGAGGTGACCATCATCAAATCAACTTCTTCGGGGGACATCTCGGCGGCGACGATCGCATCAGATGCCACGCGCTTCTCTAAGGTGATCGAAGACTCGTCAGGTGCTAATACCCGCCGCTCAACCGCACCCCGGAAAGGGTCTGACATATAAGGAATCATCTCTTGGTCGAACTCACAAGTTTTGTCGTTAGAGTTGTTCGCTGAAAACAGTTTAGATAAGGCTTTCTGTTCAGCTTTCGTCACTAACTCCGGATGCTTATTCATCCAATAATCATTTGTCCGTACAATGCTGGGAAACGTCACGGCAATTGAGCGAATTCCTATGCTTTGGTTCAACATGATAATCTCCTTTTGATGATTGAGTGAATTACTTAGCGCCTTGTTCAATCAGACTTTGAATGCGACTTCCAAACGGTGCCGTTTGGGTAGGGTCGATTTGAACATCAACCACAAACGGCTGTTTCGAGGTCAGTGCTTGCTCCAGTGCAACCTGGAGGTCAGTTTCGCGTTCAACCCGGATACCATCGGCTCCCATGCCACGAGCGATCGCCACAAAATCTACGGGTGACATCTGCGTGTCGATGCCATTGAATCCCAACAAGGACATGCCTTGAGCGCACATGTTGTAGCGTGAATCATTCAGGACAATCCAGACGGCGGGAATTTGGTATTTGACAGCGGTGTTAATTTCGCTGTTCATCAGCATGGCACCATCCCCAAGAATGGCGACGGCTTTACCATTTCGCCCTAGGGCAGTACCCACGATCCCCGTGCCAGCATGTCCCATCGAACCAAACCCGGTGCTGACCCGATACCGACCAGGTTGGCTAAATCGCAGGGTATGAGTTCCCCAAGCAAATGAGTTACCAGCTTCAGTCATCACCACGGCATCGCTGCCCTCAACAAACACCCGTTGAATGGTATCCATCAGTACATCAGGGCGTACCAGATCTTCGGCGCGGGGAGTGAGGGTCACACGCTGGGGATGAGGCAGTACAAGACACTGACCGGGGCGATTGGGGAAGTACTGGAGTAGCGCCTTGACAAAGACTTGCACATCCGACTGGATGGAAAAGGTTTCCACTGAGGGATAAGCCGTTCCTGGCACCTCTGGATCAATATCTACGTGAACAAATCCTTTTGAGGGAACCATTGCCGGACTCCAGAAAGAAGTAAATTCACCCAGTCGAGTTCCCAAAACCAGCACGCGCCCAGGACGCTGCTGTTGCATATATTTCAGAACTGAAGGATGCCCACCAAAGCCGGTCACGCCGATATACTGAGGATGGTCTTCGGGAAAGATACCCTTACCCCGTGGCGATGACATCACCGCCGCCCCAGTTCTCTGAGCCAATTGACGGATTTCCGCTGCCGCTCCTCTGGCACCAAAGCCGACCCAAATGGCAAACGGTGCTTCTGAGAGTAGTTGTACAGATTTGGAAATTGCATCTTCTCCAGCAGTAGTCAGAGTTTGCGAGAAAGCCACAGGAGGTAATGATGCCTTGAGCAAACTGGATTGGAGGGTTGTGGGAATGCTCAAATGAGCCACAAATCCACCGGGTCGTGCCAACCCAAGCGCAAGTCTACGAGCAATTTCTGGTAATTCCTCACCCGACTCAATGCTGGTCGCGTAATGAAACAGTGAGCCAGAGGTAGACAAAACTTCACTGGGCATTGTGTAAGTGCTGGTTTCCTGAAACGCCCACCGTCCGCGCTGGGGTGCTGAAGTAGCTGCCGATAAGAAAATCACCTTCGCACCTTCCCAACGGGCGGCTAACAGTCCAGTTAAAGCGTTGGTAATCCCTGGGCCGGTTGTCGTAAATATCACAACTGGACGGTTATTTGCTAAGTACGACTCAACCGCCGCAAAGCCTGCTCCGGCTTCATGGCGGAAGTGAAGCACATCAATGGTACTGTGTTCCAAGCTTGCCCATAGTGAGGCGATCGCGCCCCCGGAGACACCAAAGGCATGGCGTACTCCCAAATCTTCCAGCATTTTGACCACAGTGTCTGAAACGGTGAGCTGGATGGATTCCGACTGACTGGACTTTTCATTAGGCGATAGGGCTAATGAGTTTGTCGGTTGTGCGAAAATCGAAGAACTCGTTGATTTTTTAGCCGAGATGCGATTGAATTTGATATCAGTAGGTGGCATTAGATAAACCTCTTTTTAGGTATGGTAATTAGCTAAAATTTTTCAATCAGTTGGTGACCGTTGCGAATTTTGAGGTGGATTGCTGACGTAACATTCGCTTCAGAACTTTACCCGTCGGATTTTTCGGGATGTCATCGACGAAATTGATTACACGAGGAACTTTGTAAGCTGCCATCCTTTCATAACAGAATTCAACCATGTGTTGTTCGGTAATAGCGTGACCCGATTTAAGGACAATATTGGCTTTAACTATCTCCCCTTTAAATGAATCAGGTACACCATAGATAGCGACTTCAGCAACGGCTGGATGTTGATAAATGACATTTTCGACTTCAGTCGGATACACCTTAAATCCAGACACATTGACCATGTCTTTTAAGCGGTCAACGATGTAGAAAAAGCCATCCTCATCCATCTGACCGATGTCACCCGTATGGAACCAACCATTTTTAATCACTTCAGCGGTTTCAAAGGGGCGATTCCAATAACCCAGCATGACATTGGGACCGCGAATAAGTATTTCACCCAACTCCCCCGGTTCTACTTGATGACCCTCACCATCAACAATCTTCATTTCCACATTCTCAATGGGAGCGCCAATTGAACCCAGCTTATATTTCAGGTCATGGTTGTAACAGGAACAGGGCGATGTTTCAGTTAAGCCGTACCCTTCATGAATAACTTGTCCATACTTATCCTGCCAATTCTGGGCAACCTCAATTGGCATGGGTGCTGCTGCGGAAAAGTAATAGCGCACGCTATCAAGATTAAAATCAACGGTGGTTGTATTCAACAATTTGATAAAGATTGTCGGTACACCAAAGAACATTGTTACCTTGTAACGATCAATAGCCTGAAGAACTTGTTCGAGGTCAAATCGGCGTTGCAAAATGATGGTGGCACAAACGTTCAATCCAGCATTGAGAATAGCGTTTTGACCAAAGCAATGAAAGAGCGGCAGGTAAAGTAGTAATTGGTCATTGGGTTGCATTCCACAACAACGGTTGTGGGAATACATATTAGAAATCACGTTACCATGGGAAAGAGTGGCTCCTTTAGGAAACCCTGTTGTTCCTGAGGTGTAGACAATGCAAGCAGGAGCGTAACGATCCATTTCTACAGCCCGCATAGTCGGTGAAGCATTTGCCATGAGTTGTGCTAAACTCATTCCCTTACCTGCTTGACCTTCTGCAATCAAAATGTGTTGCAGTTCCGGTAAGTCTGCCTCTAGAACTTGTTCACGTTCTGACTCAGTTGTAATGATGGCTTTGGCAGCACAATCATGGATAATGTAGCTAACTTCAGCACGTTTGAACATCACATTGATTGACACAGCCACCGCACCAATTTTGAGAATTCCCAGATAGGAGATCACAAATTCGGGAATGTTTGGCAAAAACAAGGCTACGCGATCGCCTTTTCGGATTCCCAGTCCGTGTAAACCATTCGCTACACGATTGACTAACTGATCAAGTTGTTTGTAGGTAAACGATTTCTCTTCAAAAATTAGAGCGGTTTTGTCAGGAAATAAAAGTTTCCCTCGCTCTAGATGATGTGCGATGTTCATGGCAGGAATCCTCTATTTCAGATAGATACACTATTGTTGATAGCGGCAACGATTTGCCCACCCGTGGCTATATCCTGTGCAATGCGAGCAATGTGTTCGTCTAAGGCTTGCTCGTGGTCGTTCCGGATGTAGGGGCGGTCTGGAGAAGGGGGTTGTACAACAACATCCCGCACTGCCAGATATAAATCCCGGGTTGCAGGCGACAAGGTAGCACGGGCGTCATAATGATCAGCAGCGATATAGGTACGTAAATCAACAGCTTGTACCCCAAACATTAGGGCAATTGCCATATAGTGTTGGAAGATTTCTATTGAGCGACGGGCTAAATTGGCAGAAGCAAAGCCTTGGCTGTTGATATTTTGGTTGTACTGTTCAGCGTGGGTTGGAAATCTGTCAGCGATGGAATTTCCATAGAAGGTTAACAGGGGCATAATGGAGTTCCCAGTGATTTGCAACCCCTTCAATCCCATGTTGACATTACGCTGTCGGTTCCCGACTAAAGATGCTGGCAATCCATTGTTAAATTCCGGCGCGACTAAGTAAGCGATTTGTACATCCAAATGTTTAGCTAATAACCCAATGTAGTAGCGTAGCTGATCCATTCCTACGCCAATGTACTGTCCCAAGAAATTGCCGCCATGATAACTGGCTTGATTTTCGACATCGATTAACGGGTTATCGGTGACCGAGTTAATTTCCACCTCAACTTGTTGAGTAATCTGCTTGATGCCATCAACAATAGGTCCAAGGTACTGGGGCAGACAGCGCAGTGAATAACGGTCTTGAATTGGATTTTCGCCGCGATAGTCGTGAGAACCATCTAACTCTTGGCGGACTAAGAGCGAACCGGCTAGCAGGTTGAGCATTTGGTCGGCTGCCCATTTTTGCCCTGAATGAGGTTTGAGTTTATGGATAAAGGGGTGAAATGATTGATTGGTGCCATTCAAACCTTGAATAGCTAGGGCGTGCGCTCCCATCGACAGCGCTAATAAAACTCTCGTGTCGTACACGCAGTTAGCCGCGATGCCTGTCATAACTGAGGTGCCATTCATCATCGCCAACCCTTCTTTAGCAAGGAGTTGTAATGGCTCTAAACCCAGCTTCGAGAGAGCTGTTGGCGCGTCCATTTCTTCGCCGTTAAAGTCAACGGTATAGCAACGATCCAAACCAATCAATGCCCCAGTAATGTAGGCTAAAGGCGTTAAATCACCACTAGCACCAATTGAGCCAAATTCATGGACATGGGGTGTAACACCAGCATTGAGGAATGTCTCCATGCGGCGGATCAATTCTAGGCGAATACCGGATGCACCATGCAAGTGAGAGTTGGCGCGTAAGAGCATGGCAGCACGAACATCAGCCAATGGTAATCCTTGTCCTGCTCCAACCTTGTGATACCACATCAGATTGTTTTGCAGCAGCGCGGCACATTCACGAGAAATCACGACGTTTGCCATTCCGCCAAAACCACTGGTTACACCGTAAATAGGCTGACCTGATTCCACCGCATCGCGAATATAGTCACAGGATGCTTGGACGTTTTGCAATACCTCAGGACTATCGTTGATGCGTACTAAAGCACCATAACGTGCTACACTGACGACTTCATCTACGGTTAGGTGGCGATCGCCTACGGTTACGATTTGGCTTGAATTTCCCCCAAAGGCTGCTGGTAGCGAACAGGTTGGTCGATTGGTACTCTTGTGTAGAGATGTTGTATGCATAGGATGTAGGAAAGTTTATGTTGCAAACTACCGCAAATGGACTCCGTCGTAGACGGTAAATTTTGGAACGGATTCTTGGCTCAGCGCACGGTTACGGAGACGCTTATCGCATTGACTGAACGACTGGCTTTAATGAAGAGGCTTGAGAAAAATTCCAATCAGGTCTCAATATTTTAGCCTCACGCAAATAGGGATGATAAATCGTGATCTGAGGGTCACTCGTATTGAAGTGGATTAAGAATCGAATGCAGCGCTCTAAGCTACCCTCCACATACATTTGCTGCACATCAAATAGAGGGACATCGCTCCAATGAGGACGTTCTCTAGCAATACGCGCTGGGAAAACGGCATCCAAATCGCGAGTGGCAGAAAAGGTAGCACTGACAATCTCGGTGGGATCTAACTGATTATGGGCTTCCAACTCGTCTAGAAGTTCATTGACGGCTTCTCGGATTGCCGCAACAGAATTTTCCGAAACAGTTGTTGCTCCACGAATTGCCCGAACTTTCCACTCCATGGGAAATTCTCCGCGTATTGGTACAAAACAAATATCAACGCTGCTGCCACACTTTATCTGTGACTCACCCCGGCTACCAATGAGCGATCGCGTGTTTGGGCAAAGTTCTGTGAAGCTTTGACCACAGGCGTTTGAGTCCAACGACCAAAGAATTTGCCCAAGGGAGCCATCTCCTCCATTAATCGCTCAAATCCTTCCAGTGTGAGAGACTGAGGACCATCTGAAAGTGCCTTGGCTGGGTTGGGGTGAACTTCAATCATTAGGGAATCTGCGCCCGCTGCGATCGCCGCCATCACCATCGCTGGAACATATTCGACTTTACCTGTGCCGTGACTGGGATCAACCATAATCGGTAAGTGAGTCAGCGATCGCAAAACGGGGATGGCGGCAAGATCGAGGGTATTCCGGGTATACTTCTGGTCAAAGGTACGAATTCCCCGTTCACACAGAATGACATTCGGATTACCGGCTGCCAAAATGTACTCAGCTGCCATCAGCCAATCTTGAATCGTGGCGGACATCCCTCGCTTGAGCAAAACTGGCTTATCTATCCCTCCTACTCGCTTGAGCAGCGAGAAATTCTGCATATTGCGGGCACCGATTTGAATGATGTCAGCC
>CAKZMA010000699.1 GCA_937127375.1 uncultured Coleofasciculus sp.
ATTCTGTGAAGATACGAAAAATATCTTGCCACGAAAATTAGTTCGTTATACATTTTAATGACTTTTTCCGAGCTGAGGATGGCTATGGTATTGATTTAGCCATCAGCTATGATGTAGAGTCTACAGTACCTATCAATAAATTTTACCTAAGTTTTGATGCTGTCCTAGATTCTGGGCAAGTGGAAATTATTGAGACGGCATCAGCGAATGGTAATGTCATTGGGCAACTATTCGCCGATAATATCACAGGAAACAGTGTTCCTGACCTAGCAGACTCAGATACTTTCGATACACCCGTCACTCAGTTCAGTATACTCAAGGATATTAATCTGACCAGTGAAATTGGTACGGGTTTATCCAATATGACTACCATTGACCAAGAATATGCCCCAGTTCCCGAACCCCTGACTATCCTGGGTTCAGCCGCCGCTTTAGGGTTTGGTGTTGCATTTAAAAAACAGCATTCGCGAAATAAGAAAAACATCAAATAAAAAGCTACGTCAACAACATTTCTAATGATTTCTTCATTGTTGTCAATCTCCCGCCACCAGTCATTGGTTAGGCGGGTTTTTGTGGAATTAGCGATTTTGCTGTTAACCCAATCTGAATTAAGGATATTGGGTCAGAGCAGTTGAACAAGTATCTATACTCAGGATAATATGAGGTTTATGAAGCGTTGATGAAGACCAAGGCTTTTTATATAAAAATTATGTGAGGATTGGGAATACATTCAGTAGCTGAAATTTCACCGCCGTTAACCACCCAGTTGGTAGGGCGGATTTTCCTTGGCTGTCCATGTTCACGCAACATCTGTAGGGGCGACCCGCCGCATTAAATGAGAAAAACCAACTTATCAATTTGATCGGGTCGCCCGACCCATGATACCGTCAATTCAAGACTAATAATATTGGGGTTGCCCCTGGAAAAAATTCACACAAGCAACCCATTGATCTTATCGCGGGAACCCAGCATCAGGTATCAAAAATTATTTAACACCATCTGCATGTAGACTAGGGCGAGTCAAGACAGGTTAATTGTCACACCTCAATATTTGTTCAGCGACTCGCCCCTACAATCCCGAACCCGATAATTCCCACAACCGAGATCGCGTCTTGGATCGGGTTATCGTTGAAAAGGTGAACTTCACCTACTCCTCCCAACCCGATCGCCAATCACTCTTGATGGATATTAATCAGTTGCTCCTCTGGATCGTCTGCACCTCTTGCGTTCTGAACATTATCGTCGGAATTCGTCGTGCTAGTATTTCGGATTCAGCCGTGTACATCCGTAGCTGGATGATTGTTTCTGGGTTGGTGTTAGCCACAACTGCTGTCTTATATATCCTCACTCCAGAGAATGCAGGCTGGATTGGCGGGGGGTTATGGGGATTGTTGATCTTAATGCCGATTCTGGGATTTAGACTCATGAATCAACTGGCATATCAGGAACGCTTTGGTGCAGCTAGCCGACTGGGTAAACTCCTGTGTTGGCTACACCCCGCCCAGAATTGGCGTCAATTTGCTGAATTATTGGACACGCTGGAACAATTAAAGCAGGGTTCAACGGTTGAAGCCACGGCGATTATTAACCGCTACAAAACCACCAATCGTCCTCTGGTGCGACACACCATTGCTACCCTCTATAAAATGGAGGCGCGTTGGCAAGAGTTGCGGGAGTGGATTGAGACCAATTTATCACAAACCGCCCTAGAACATGATCCCCGTCTGATCCTGTACTACCTGCGAGCATTAGGAGAGATGGGAGACTTAAATCGTTTGCTCACCCAACTTGATCAGTTTGAACGTATCTTAGAACGGAGCGATCGCGGCATCAATCAGAGTCAAGCTTATTTATTTGCCTTTGCCTTTTGCGGTCAAAAAGCCCAGGTCGTACAATTACTCACTGGACCTTTAGCATTTTATCCAAAGTACATTCGCCAATTTTGGCTGGCTACAGCAGATTGGGCGACGGGAGACGTAGAGGAAGCACGTCAGCAACTGTCGGCTATTTCTCACCGCCATACTGGACTCTACCGCCATGCGATTCAAGCTCGTTTATCTCAGTCAGCTGTCAACCCTGATGCTGTTTTGACTCCATATTCTCAGCAAATTTTAGCCCGACTTACCCTCAATCTCCAACATCAGATGCGATACGGTTCCAGAGAACGGTTTTTGGGTTCTAGAGCCTATACGACTTGGGCAATTATTGGATTAAACCTGATTGTATTTGGATTAGAAATTCACTTTGGCGGAAGTGAAAATCCGCAAGTTTTATACAAACTTGGAGCCTTAGTACCAGAGGAAGTTCTCGACGGTGCTTGGTGGCGGTTATTAACCTCAACATTTTTGCACTTTGGATTTCTGCATCTATTAATGAATATGCTGGGTCTGTATATCCTTGGACCCTTTGTCGAATATGCGCTCTCTGGGTGGCGATATTTGCTACTTTACCTCAGTAGTGGTGTTGGTTCGATGTTGGTGGTATCTCTAGCCACTCATTTCGGATACTCTGAGGCGCAATTTGTAGTTGGGGCATCCGGTTCCGTGATGGGAATTGTGGGCGCAACGGCGGCTATTTTACTTCAAGGATGGCGGCGCGATAAATCGCGTTTAGCCTCTCGTCGTTTACGGTTTATTTTATTTATTATTGCCTTTCAAGTTATCTTTGACCTATCAATTCCTCAAGTAAGTTTCACAGGTCACACGTCAGGCTTAATTATCGGTTTTTTGGTGGGGCTTATGCTGTACCATAAGTAATACTAAATCTGGGTTAATTACCCCCGTTTGGGTAGGGACGGCGATTGCCTAGTAAGCGCTTAGCACTCTGGGCAATTGCTTTTTTTGTTTGCCAAAGATGATTATATACTATAGCGTCAAAACTTATTCGTCAACGCTTAATTGCTTAAGCTGTAGCATTTAACCTCTAGTTCTGGTACATAAATGCTCATAAGCTAAAGGATATGTACCGAGTTAGAGTCAGAGTTAAAGAGCTGTGTCAGGAAAAAGACTGGAGCCTCAACGAATTGAGCTTGCGTTCTGGTGTCACCTATAGCACCGTTAGGCGTTACGCCCTGCAATCCTTGGGCAAGGTAAACATGGATACTGTGTGCAGGATAAAGGAAACGTTTGGTTGTTCTTGGGAAGAATTGCTGGAAGTACAAGGGGATAGTTCGTTCGATGACTAAGTAGTCAGGAGTCACACGGAATTTGATGAAATTGCTGATCAGCAACGATGACGGAATTTTTGCCTTGGGGATTCGCACCTTGGCTGATACACTGGCACAAGCGGGTCATGATGTTACCGTCGTTTGTCCAGATCGAGAGCGATCGGCAACAGGTCATGGTTTAACCCTCCATGATCCTATTCGCGCCGAAGCAGTTGATACGATTTTTCACCCGGCGGTTAAAGCTTGGTCTTGTTCCGGAACTCCCTCAGATTGTGTCAAGTTAGCATTGGGAGCCTTAATTGATAGTCCTCCCGATTTCGTCCTATCGGGGATTAACCACGGTTCTAACTTAGGCACTGATATCCTTTACTCTGGCACGGTTTCCGCCGCCATGGAAGGGGTTTTAGAAGGAATTCCCAGTATTGCCTTCAGTCTGACTAGCTATACGTCAAAGGAGTTTCATGTTGCAGCCACGTTTGCCAAAAGCCTGATTGAGCGACTCTCTGGTGCACCCCTAGCTAAAGTCATGTTACTTAATGTTAATGTACCGCCCGTGAGTCAGGCGGAAATTGCTGGGGTTAAGGTTACCCGTCAAGGAATTCGTCGCTATTTTGATAGCTTTGAGAAACGAGTTGATCCACGGGGTAAAACCTATTATTGGTTAGCGGGTGAAGTGATTGAGGATATAGAACAACCGCCTCATTCCCATCTTCCCCCCGATTTACCTACCGATGTTCAAGCCGTTAAGGAAAACTATATTGCGATTACGCCCCTGCAATACAACCTGACGGATATTGCTGGCGTCTCTAGTTTGCAGAGTATACAGTTTTCTTAAGCTGGGTTCGTAGTAGGCACGAAGCGTGCCAGAAGCGGCTAAAGAGACTTATTCAGCAAGCCCTAATTTATTGGGGCGTTTTTTGTAACTCCGGTCGCT
>CAKZMA010000700.1 GCA_937127375.1 uncultured Coleofasciculus sp.
TAAGACGAATCCTGAGTATTTGGGGAGTTGTGGTTGCTATTTTTGTGGGGGTTGATACCGAGTTGCGTTCTATCATGTCATTCTGAGCGGAGCGAAGAATCTGGACAGATGCTTCGCTACTGTTCCTTCGCTTTGCTCAGGACTTCGCTCAGCATGACAAATTCTACCTTAGACTGCAACTTGGTATGAGGCGCAAACACATTGAGAGGTTTTGTCGGTCGAGTCCTCAAATTGCCAGGAGTGTTAACCTTTGGAAATGGGCTTTTCCAGCTAACTGTATACTGTTGGCATCAGCAATCAAAACGTACTAACAGTAATGTTGCACCTCCAACTTAAAGCGTTTGTAGTCAGCGCTTTAGCGCTTATGGCACTAAAGTGCCGACTACGAACCGAACCCTGCGCTTATGGCACGCTTCGTGCCGACTACGAACCTACTACGAACCCGGCGACATTTAAGTTAAGGCTGGTGGGCATTACCCACCCTACAATACTGTTACCTTTAATCAAAGTCCACCAACTTAGGACTGGCTTATGAACACAAACTGTTACACTGTGATTACCTTTGCTCCCGTACAGGGTTTCATTGAGAAATCACGCAAACTGCGGGACTTATACGGCAGTTCTTTTCTCCTTTCTTATTTAGCTTGTGCAATTTGCCATGCCGCCCAAAAACATGGCTGTCGGGTTGTCTCTCCAGCAT
Organism: uncultured Coleofasciculus sp.; assembly: GCA_937127375.1. Taxonomy (GTDB): domain Bacteria; phylum Cyanobacteriota; class Cyanobacteriia; order Cyanobacteriales; family Coleofasciculaceae; genus Coleofasciculus. Next base: position 701 of record CAKZMA010000700.1, read on the forward strand.
TAATTAATGTGACCCAAGGTACACCCAACCAAATTATTATCGCTGGAAATTTATCCAAAAACATAGCTGAAGCGGCTTTTAATCAGGCTTGGCAAACAGTTGTCGAAACCTGTCAGAAATATATCGAGCAAGCCTTAAACACCTTTACTTATACCTGGCAACGGGAATGGAATGCTTGGTCAAATCATGCCTGGGAATTTTTTTGGACGCAAAGCACCGATGAAGAATTGAGTCAAGCCAAAGCAACTGACATTACGCCAGAAAATGTCACCCTAATGACTCACGCTCGCCGTAAACTGAATCAACTTAAAACCCAACGAAATTGGATAGCGATTAACTGGCAAGGAGAAAGTTCAACCTTATCGGGGATGGGAGCGATCGCCTACCCTCGGATGACCGATAAAACCCATCCCCTTAACTCTAGCATGGCTGAACAAACTCAGGATATTAATCAGTTTTACCACCAACTGAGCCAGCACTTAGGAGAATCCATTCTCGATCCGTCTGAACGCTTAAGTATTCCAGAACTGATTAAACGGTTAATCACGTTAGATGCTATTGCCAATCAATTTATTTCTGAAAAAGACCTGCCGAGTATTGAAATCCCTCAAAGCTTTGTTGACTTAAACCGATTTGACAATAAATTATGGGCAGGATACTTTCAGGGGGATGGGGATAAGATTGGCGACTATTTGCGCCAGTTAAAAGAGAAAGGGGCAGATGAAGCCGACTCTCTCCACACCTTTAGCCAAGCCATGATGGAATGGGGCAGAAATCTCAAATATTATTTACCTCCGACTCAAGCAGAGCGAGTCAAACGGCGGAATTTAGATGCTGATGGACGGATTATCTATGCCGGAGGGGATGATTTCCTCGGTGTTCTCTACCGAATTCCTGAGCCAAATCAACCGAAATTAACCGCTCAAGATTGCCTCAATTGGTTCTATCAATTCCCCAAAATTTGGCAACACCATAAACACAAGATTACCGTAAGTGTCGGCTTAGTTTGGGCAGCCCCTAGCGTCCCCCAACGAGATGTGCTACAACACTGTCGAGACGCAGAAAAATCAGCCAAAAACAAGGGACGCGATCGCCTCGCTATTCGGATTCTATTTAATAGTGGCAATTATCTGGAATGGGTTTGTCCTTGGTGGTGTTTGCAACAGTTCCTAGAAAGCTATCAAGACAGAGAGGGAGACACCTTAGCCGTGCTGCAAGAAAAGCCCAAAGGGAATAAGACAACCCCCAACTGGACACATTTTTATAATGATGTTGCCACCCTAGAATCTCGCCATGCTTTTCAGGGGCAAACTCAAATTGCCCTGGGGTTGTTTGAGCTTTACTTTAGCCCCGAAAATCGCCAATGTTTAGAAACCCATTTGTGGGATACAGGGGATGCTGATCATCAACAAAAAACAGGAATTTTAGGCAATCAACCCCATGTCCAAGAAAAGCAAAACATTAAGGCTTTAAACAACTGGGTGATTAACTTGGCTAAAGTGGGGTTTCATTTGTCCTCCTCAGTCACCGAGAATGCTTAACCCTAGCCCCTTACAGTATTATGTTTAGTCACCTGATTATTATCCAACCCCTTGGTTTTCTCTATGGTAGTGCGGGTCCCTTCCTTTCACCCGATAACCTAGTTGGGCGATCTGGAAATAGCTTTCCGCCTAGTGCAGCAACCGTATCGGGATTATATGCGGCTAAATACAGTCAACCGGGAATCAACAAAAGAGGGGAAACCACCCAACAATTAAACTTACCCAATTTAACCCTAGCCGGACCCTTTTGGGCGTATACTAAGGATACTCAAAACTTTTATGTTCCGACTCCCTTTAACTATTTAGCCGAGATGAATACCCCACACGATGAGGAAAAAATTCGTCAAGGGAAAATCATCGAAAAATTAACCTGGAACAGCGAAACCCAACAATGGCAACCCCTCAAATCGGGTAAATTTGATACGGAAACTTGGCTACCAATTAACCAATGGGAGAAAGCGGAAACCGTTTCTAAAGCGCCTTGGCAATATTTACCTCATTTACACCCACGTTTAGAAACCGAACAACGTCGAGTTGATGCTAGTTCGGAACAGGGAAGTTTGTTTTTGGAAAATTCAATTCAAATGCATCCCGATACCTGTTTAGTGTATTTGACTAATACTCCCATTGATGATGGTTGGTATCGGTTTGGCGGTGAAGGACATTTAGTTGAGGTACAGTGTCAACCGATTACCAATGAAACGCTTTTAGGACGATTAAATCAACCTGTGGGAAATAATTTTGCCCTAATCACGCCTGCGGTGTGGGGTTCTAATCGCTTGTCTTACCGATTTCCTACTATTAGGCAAGAACAGGACTGGATAACAGCACCAGAATGGGAAAATGCCCAAGTTTTCACCGAACGTCCTCGTCCTTTTCGCTATCGGTTAGGGGGAACAGGAGACACCAAACGCCTATCTAGGGGACGTTATGCGATTCCCCCTGGAACTGTTTATGTATTGGAAACAGGGATTCCTAAACCTTGGTTTGACTGGGATAAATGCTGGTTTCCTGATGAAGGGTATTCCTATAAACGTTGGGGATGTGGATTAGCGTTACCCCTGTCATAGTTTTGGATTTAATTTTTTTGGAGAGTTAACCATGTATCACAAAGCTTACGGCATTATTGAAACCCAAGCCCCCCTTCATGTGGGTGCTAGTGCGGGAGAAGAAACGGGAAATTTGAACCTAATTTTTCGAGACCAATTTACCCAAACTGGGATAATTCCAGGGAGTTCAATTCGGGGACGATTTCGGGCAGATATGCGGAATCCGGCGATGAATAATGGCACGCGATCGCACACCGAATCTCGCTATAATGATGTGGCGCTTTGGTATGGTCATGAAGCTGTTGCTAACCCCAACCAAAAAGATTGCGGGACAACTGAAGCTTTAGTTAAGTTTGAATATGCCTCGTTGGTTTGGTTCCCTGTATTTTCTCCAGGACAACCGATTGTTTGGGTTAGCTGTCCATCCCTGCTCAAACGCTATCAGAAAGTTGCTGAAATTAACGCCAAAGTTCCTGATCCGTACACGGCTGATCCGGAGTTAAAAGCCCGTGTTGTCCCCGGAACGACTGAAAAGGTTTTATTCTTTAATCTGGGGTTTTTAGGCATTGAACACCATGAAAGTTTAGCCGATTGGATACCCGTTGGCGCAGATGTGCAGGTCAAGCAATTAGTTGTGGTTGATGACAATGATATCGCCAGGTTGCATGATATGGGATTGTATCGACAAAGCCGGATTAAGATGCTGGAGGATATGAAGAAAGTCGATACGAAAACCGGGGCATTTTTTAATGTGGAGGCGTTACCCGTGGCGAGTATTTTAGCGTTTCCTGTGGCATTAAAACAACTCGGCTGGAAACCCTTTGGAGAACCCAAACCGAATCAGCCTTATTCCCAAGAACTTTATTTTGGTGGGTTGGAATCAATTGGATTTGGTCGCTGCAATGTGACTTTAGCTGGGGAAGCGTTTTCCCCGCAGCAAACTGAGACTGAAAAACAGGAGGTTTAAGTTAATGGCTTGGAAATACTATAGTTTAGTCGAAGATGGGCGAAAGTTTTACAGTTTAGATCAAATTGCCCAAACCTTAGTTCTAGATGCCAGACAACGCGATCGCCAATCCTTAAATCAATCCTTTAAAATGCGGGAAGCGGTAGCTTATGGATTAGAACGGTTTTGGGGCGAACATCTGCGGCTAAAGGGAAAGTCGAAGAAAAATGGGGATGAATTTGACTGTAAAGGGGAATATTGGAAAGCCACCTGGGATGCTTTAGTCAGCATTATGCAACCCGCAGGGGTAGAAATTCCCAATGATTCGGTTAATGTGAGAAATCCTAACACGGTGCAAGCCATGGCTGAAAAGTTATGGTCAATTACGGTAGAAGATCAGCGAATTATCTTAGCCGTACTGACTCAATTATGCGATGCGATCGTATGGTGGACACAGCGCTATAAGGGACCCGGTGATTTGTCGAGTGATCAGGAGAATTAAGT
>CAKZMA010000701.1 GCA_937127375.1 uncultured Coleofasciculus sp.
GGGTTACCCGTCTATGCCGAAATGCAGGAGTTCGGACTGCAAGAGGTTGACCTAAATCGACCTGTTCTGCTACTAGGATTCAATAATGATCAATATAATCTATTGGCTATTCGCTGGCGTGCCGCCGTACTTTCTGGCAAGCGCTTAGAGGATTTAAATATTGATCAGTTTCCCTTTGAACAGCGTGAAATTTATCTGCGACGCACAGGCCGCAAGCCTCAGAAAGTTAGCGTTGATCCCAGCTTTCCCCGCCAACCCTTGGATGCTATTCTCGATAGTGGCTATTACGCTTACATGATTGAGACTCGTAATCTGCAAGAGCAATCCAGTATTCTCCATTCTGAGCAACATTCACTGGACAATTATCCTACGCTTGCCCAGCAATTCTATCCCTGGTTAGTCACTGTATACAAGATAGAAAATTAAGACCATTTGTTTAATTCGTGAACGGAATCATCAATATGCTGGCTGGCTTACCTTTACTCTCATTATTGCTTCTCTTTCTAATTTTCCAATATCCAGGTCAAGACTGGCGGGGTTCTGTCTTATCCGCAGCGATTGTCTGGGGAGTATTGATCACGGTATTGACTGAGACGTTAAGTCTATTTAGAGTCTTGACATTTAGTTCAGTGTTGGTCTTGTGGCTGATTACAGATATCGCACTCTTGTTTATCTATTATCGACTGGTTAAGAGAGGTAAGCGATCGCTAACTTTCCCTGAACGTCCAAAACTCACTCCAGTCTCGCTGGTTTTGCTGGGTGGTGTCGTCTGTATCGTGGCGACAGTGGGTTTAATTGCTGTGGTAGCGCCGCCGAATAATTGGGATTCTATGACCTATCATCTGGCGCGGGTGGTTCATTGGATACAAAATCGCAGTGTTGCCCATTATCCCACCTACTATTCGGCTCAATTAGTTCACCCCCCGTTTGCCGAATTTGTGATCATGCATTTACAGATTCTCAGTCGGGGCGATCGCTTGGCTAATTTGGTGCAATGGTTAAGTATGGTTGGCAGCATTATTGGCGTATCCATGATTGCTAAACAACTGGATGCCAATCAACGGGGACAAATTTTTGCGGCGATTTTCTGCGCTACGATTCCTATGGGAATCCTGCAAGCGTCCAGCACTCAAAATGATTATGCTGTCGCTTTTTGGCTAGTTTGTCTTGCCCATTATATTCTGTTGGCATTGCCCGAAAAAAAGATTCCGCTTACCTTAGTTATACGTATTGGCGCTAGCTTAGGACTGGCTGTTTTTACCAAGAGTTCAGGGTATATCTATGCCTTTCCTTTAATGGTTTGGTTTTTCCTGGCGAAATTGAACCGCTTACGCTGGAAATTATGGAAACCCATTGGTATCGTTACTCTTATCTTTTTAAGCCTGAACTGGGGTCATTATTTACGCAACTTTGATTTGTATGGAAATCCCATATCGGTAGCCGAATATTCAGCCGACTATAAAATAGAAGTGTACAGCCTGCCGACATGGATATCCAATATTATCAGGAATCTCTCTCTCCATGTTGATATTGTTAGATACCTAGGACTACAGGATTTTATTACGCCGATTACGGGGATTAGCCACAAATTAATCAGTATAATCCATTCCGTTTTGGGCATTGACATGAATGATCCGCGAACGACCTGGCCCCTAAACTCCTATACAGTTCCGGGTCTATCCTTTGATGAAAATGTTGCCGGAAATCCACTGCATCTATTCCTCATTGCTTTAGCGATTATAGTTTTTGTGTTTAACAATGAATTGAGGACAAAAAACAATGTCATCGGTTATTTATTGGCATTAATTGGTGGCTTCTTACTCCTTTGTTGGATGCTGAAAATTCAACCTTATCAAAGTCGCCATCATCTTTCGCTATTTGTCCTATTTTCGTCTTTTGTCGGTTTAGTTTTTACCAAAATCTGGAATCGTCATGTTTTAATGATTCTGGCTGTGATTATGCTCGTAGCATCAATTCCCTTTACAGTTAATAATAAATACCGACCTATTGCTGCCGAGCAAAATATATTCAATACCAGCCGCAATGAACTGTACTTTACTAATCGTAAATATCTAAAAGAACCCTATTTCGCAACTGTTGATTTTCTCAAAAAACAAAACTGTGAAACGATTGGGTTATCTTTAGGAGGTACAGCCGTACCATCGGGAACCTATTGGGAATATCCATTTTGGGTACTTTTGCAGGAAAATAATTCTCAAACTATTCGGTTTGAGCATATTTTACATCCGGATAATCGCTCGAATGTCAAATCTAAGATATATCCCCACAATAATTTTAATCCCTGTGCCATTATTGCGGTTAGAAGTAGTAAAGAGGAACCCGTGAAAGAAATGGTGGTTCAGAGTAGCACTTATGTCAGTGCTTGGTTAGCTAACTCAGACCAGATCAATGTGTTAGTTAAAGATAAGGTAGAGGTGAAATAATTGGTAATTTCCAACTTATAAATAAGGACAGGTTTTGTTTTTCCGTTATCGGTGG
>CAKZMA010000702.1 GCA_937127375.1 uncultured Coleofasciculus sp.
AATGAAAAACAAAACCCGCCCTCCCCACCGATAAATGAAAAACAAAACCCGCCCTGGCTTACCAATAAATGCGATAACGGGTTGAGATTAGGAAGGAACAGAGAACAGGGAACAGTTGTTAACATTTCTTAGTACAGCGGACAGAATTTATGTCCAGGTACTTATGCTTCCGTTCACTGTTACCTGATTAAGACTACCCAGCCATTTAGTTCTTGGCACACGATAGGGTTTAAATGTCAAGGGTTCTAAACCACCAAACCTAACCAAGTGAGCCAGAAAATGTAACGTTCCGGCTAGAATATCACTCCGTTGGGGTTGTACAATATTGCTTAAATTCAATTGATCTGGAGATTGCCAAACGTCCTTCATTGATGCCACAATATCTGGAGCATTGGATAAGCGCACGAATAAAAAGACAACTTGAGCCATTTTTGCTTCAACAACCGCTGGGTTTTGGAGTTTATTTCCTTGGAACGTTCCGCCAAAACGCTGTTGGATAAATGTTTTCACCTGCTGGGAATAAGTCGTCGAATTATAGTCTGCAATCCCTTGAGAAACCGATTGATAGCGACCCGAATTAATTAGAGTTCCGATAACACAAGCCGCTACATCGGCAGTATAATCAGAATCTCTGGCAAAGCGAGTTAAGGCTTCCGATAAGCTTTTGACCGCTAGGGTTTCGTATTGCGTCCGATAAACAATAATTGCTGAACCAATATCACCCGCCCACGCTGTATGATCTGCTGTCCATTGGGTTAAATCTGACCATTGAACACCAGGTTGATTAATTTGGTCAGACAGGGAGGCGAGAAAATGACCAAGGTCTGTGGTTTCTCCACTTAACAAGACATCCCCATTTAATTTTCCCTGAAATTCTCCTTGAATATAGTTTTGGTGATATCCTGTGGCGGTATTCCATAGCCCGGTTGTATAATTTTTTCGGGTATAGCCGCGCAAAATATTGGCGATTTGATATGCTGATTTATTAGAATTTTTCTGTTCAACGTTTCGGATAAATTCTAAGGCTGTTTCAAGTTGAGACATAATTTTGTCATTTGTCATAAGCTGTCACGCATTTAAATTGGGTATTAGTAGCGAGCGCTCAATACAGTGAGCAAGATGCTCACACTACGACAAGGATTTCGTCATTGTTGATATTAAGGTTTGAATGCCGAATAGCTTACTCACTTCGCGAGAAACAAGCTACATCATTTGTTCTTTGTTGATTAGAAAATCGCTTCCCCGTTGGATGTCATCAAATCGTTTATTCAAAACGGCTTGTTGTAATCGTGGGGACAACCAATCATTATACTGCGGATAAACGGGTAAGCGTGGTACGAGATGCCATCCGGCTGGTTCAATACTATTTTGTAATCGCTGAATTTGAGGATGGGGATAATCGGGATTCACCTCGTCTTTGGGTCCAATTCCGCCTAAATCACTCGCGCCTGCGGCTAAACAAGCGAGTAACCATTGGTTATCTGGGACTAAATTAGGCGGAATTTGCAGGGTGATATCGGCGGGTAAAATTTGACGGGCTTTGGCTATGACTTGGGGTAACTGTTGCGGATCAAATGCGGGGGCTTGCCAATGTTGTTGATCACCGGGACTATGAGGTTGTAAGATCACTTCTTGGATATGACCATACTGATCATGAAGCTGCGCGATCGCATCCAAGGTTTCCCACCAATCATCACTTGTCTCACCAATACCCAACAATAGCCCAGTGGTAAACGGAATCTGTAATTCCCCCGCCCAAACAAGCTGTTGTAGCCGTACCTGGGGTATCTTACTGGGTGCATGACGGTGAACGGTTTCCTGGAGTTGAGGTGTAATCTGTTCCAGCATTAACCCCATTGACACATTTACCGACTTTAGCGATCGCATCTCCTCAAACTGCAACGGTCCACCATTAGTATGGGGGAGAAATCCCATTGATAGGGCAAGTTCACATAGATCATAAATTCGCTGGAACCAAGCTTGACGCCGTGGCGAATGGGGATGCACTTCACCACTCAGGATGAGAATTTCACAAATTCCTTGAGGTTGAAGCTGTTTTAAGAGATGATCAGCCTCAGTTAGAGTCAACCATGAACTTTGACCCGGATCAGCGCGAAAATTACAGTAGCTACAACGGTTAAAGCATTCGTAGGTCGGAACCAGCGTGTAAGCGGGACTATAGGTAATGATTCGAGAATCGCTAATTGCCATTGTGGATGACGTAAAACCTGATGTGAGTGCGACGTAGAGTTGAAAGCTTCATTTTACCGTTGCTCCTCATAGTCTGAAAACCTTATGCGGTTCTGATGATGGCATATCCCTCCAACAACTCTTGGATGGCATCACATTATCCGGTCCTGGGATTAATGTGGAGAATGATCAGACACCGTTCGATTTATTTACGAACCAGTCTAGTGGCGCTTCTGAAAACACTTTACTTTTCGAGATCGCTGGTTTTGCCCCTGAAACCTTCTTCAGCGAGGATCGGCTCAACACAAATAACGCGGCTCAGGGTCTCATTTTTCAGGGCGATGATCAAACAGTACTACAGGCGTCGGGACGTCAACCAGGTGTATTTAGCGACAATGAATTCATCATTGCTTTCGAGGATAAACTTGTTGGGGGTCT
>CAKZMA010000703.1 GCA_937127375.1 uncultured Coleofasciculus sp.
AATCAGGTGTGCTATGCCACGACTGGCGCGTCACCCTATTTTTTTGTCTTCTGTTTTGCAGATTTCTGCAAAGACAACTGTATTAAAAGGAAACACAAAATACAGAATTAAGCAATTTTGTTTACACAAAGCAGTATGATTTTAGATATTTTCTAATTTATTGTGGTAACTAAGTGGCGAATGAGGTGCAATATTGTCCAGGTAAAAATGTTTACAAATTTGCTTCATTTGTTTAAACAAAAACACTAATTTTTGTGTTTTTTGATTACTATGTCATTTTTGACGAGGAGAAATTTAAATGAGTCGCAATCTTTATGCACTGCTAGTGGGAATTAACGAATACCCTGAACCCAAGTTTCGCTTATCTGGCTGTGTGAACGACATTATAGAAGTAGAAAAATACTTGACTGAACGGGTCGAACATGGATTCAATCCTCGTATACGTAAACTCTTGAACCAAGAGGCTACCCGTCAGGCAATTATTGATGGCTTCCGACAACATCTATGTCAAGCGGGAAGCAATGATATTGTTCTCTTCTACTACAGTGGTCATGGTTCTCAAGGGAAGACACCCAAAGAGTTTTGGCATTTAGAGCCAGACCGGCTGGACGAAATGTTAGTTTGTTATGATAGTCGCTCAGAAGGAAGCTGGGGTTTAGCGGATAAAGAATTGGCATACTTGATAGCTGAAGTATCAGAAAAAAACCCCCACATCTGTATTATTCTAGATTGCTGTCATTCGAGTTCTGGGACGAAAAGGGAGTGGCAGGTGCGTCGCTTACCCGAAGATGAGCGTGAACGCCCACTTGATACCTACATTTTTTCACCACACCAGTTAAAAACATTATCGTTTCCTCGTAGTAAGCCTGAAGATAACCCCAGTGGTTGGAACCTACCCCAAGGACGCCATATTCTCCTATCCGCTTGTCGTGACTACCAATTAGCGTATGAAACAAATAAACAGCGGGGAGTATTTTCCTATTGCTTGATGGAGACATTACACCATAACGGCAAGCTAACCTATCGGGATTTATTTAAGCAAGCAAATGCTTTAGTTCGCAGCCAATTTGAAAATCAGTCGCCGCAGCTTGAAGTCAGGTATTCGGACGATGAAAACCGATTCTTCCTGAATAGTGCGATTGCAGAACGTCAACCCTACTTCACGGCTTCTTATACCAAAGACTATGGCTGGGTGATTGATGGGGGTGTTGTCCACGGTGTTCAACGTCCTTCTAACAGTGAGACCACTTTGCTAGCGCTGTTTCCGATTGACTGCCAAAACTTGCGTGATCCATCAAAATCTGTCGGTGTAGCTGAAGTGACTGAGGTGCTGCCATCGCTGAGTAAGGTAGAAATCAGCGGTATTGACAACCTGACAAAAGATTGCACGTTTAAAGCTGTTGTTACCAGCGTACCATTGTCACCTTTAGGAGTTTACTTTGAGGGAGAAAAGGCTGGAGTTGATTTAGCACGCCAAGCTTTGCACTCAGCAAGTTTTGGCAACCAACCCTCAGCCTATGTCCACGAGGAAAAGGAACTCGCTAAGGCAGAGGTTCGCCTGCTGTGCCGCGACGAGCAATATTTAGTTGTTCGACCCACCGATGATCACCCCCTAGTAGAGCAAATTGACGACTATACGATTGAGAATGCAGAAAAGGCAATTCAACGTCTGGAACATATTGCCCGTTGGAATACAATTGTTAAACTTGAAAGCCGTCCTGACAGTTCAATTCAATCGGGTGATGTGAAGATGATGTTCTTCTCAGAGGAGAATGAGGAATTACCCCAATCCCAGCCGATCCGTTTAGAGTACCAATACAAGGATGGTAAGTGGGAAAAGCCTGAATTGAAACTTAAACTTATCAATACAAGTAAGAAAACACTTTTCTGTGCTGTTGTTGACCTTGGAGACTTGTTTGAGGTTTACAATTCGTTAATAGACGTAGGTTGTGTACGACTTGAGGCAGAGCAGTCAACTTGGGTTCCAGCTAATAATACTTTATGTCCTGAAGTACCAAACGACTTATGGGAACAGGGTATTACCGAATACAAAGATATCTTCAAGTTAATTGTTAGTACCACCGAGTTTGATGCCCGATTAATGACTCAGAACGAACTAGACGCCCCTCGACCTCTAAAAAGGAATGTCCCATCTGATAACGAAAGTACCCTTGATCGTCTGATGGATCGGGTTCAAAATCGTGCCGCAAAACCCAGAAGCAAAGGCAAAATTAACGATTGGTATACAGAAAAAATTGTTGTGACAACAGTCCGTCCTTTAGAGAATATTTCAGTTTCTAGTACAGAACCGAAAGAATTATTAAGGACAGGTGCTCAATTACAACCACATCCTAGTTTACAAGCTAAGGTGCGTTTAACGACCGCACCCCAGATAAGTCGGGATGTGGGAAATAAGATTGTGCCACCCATCTTTCAAGACGATCCCAGTTTGACTCAACCCTTCAACTTTGTCGTCAGTTATGGCACGGCTCCGGAATTGAGTATTTTGGAACTAAACGATGTAGAAGACTATACGGTTGTTACTCCTGATTCACCCCTAAAATTAATTATTGACACTCCCTTACAGGATAATGAATATGTTTTGCCTATTGGCTATGATGGTGAATTTTTCCTGCCATTAGGTTTAGGACGAACCACTCAAGACGGCAAGACAGAAATTGAGCTAGAACGATTACCAGAACCCGTGAGTCAGGGAAAACGCGATCTAAAAGGGACGATTCGGATCTACTTTCAGAAAGTGCTACGAGAACAGTTGGGGTTGGAATTCCAATGGTAAAGAGCCGGGTATTCCCTATTCGATTATCGCAGGTAATACATCGATTATCCCGGCAGCGTTACGGGAAGAAGGGGGGAAATCTACTTTGCTAAAACGGTTAATGAACAAGTTATTTGATAAGGTCGTTGATTTGCCTTTTTTGGGTGAACCGAATGATATTGCGGTAACGGTGCAAAGCATGAAATCTATTCCAGATGGATGGAGTGTTTCTCCCTTTATCCAAGAAGTAGCTTGTGACCACTTGACTTATTTCGAGCATCCAGAAGGCTTAAAAGCTTTGCTGACGGCTCTAGCGCAATTTTAACCTACCAAGGGGTTAAATTCTTAGATACTTGCCTTTCTTTTGTTTGCATTCCTATTAATGAGGGTTATACCAATGTCTAATTCAGAATATGATTTCAAACGTAATTTCGCTATAGTGATTGGGATTAATAAATATAATAATCTTAAAATACCTCTAAAGACTGCTGTCTCCGATGCTAAGGAACTTGCCCGAATCCTCACACATTACCATGGACAGCTTAAAGATAAGTATCAAGAGCAAAATAAGTATGAGGTTCGGTTACTAACAGATGAGGAGGCTACTCTCGAAAAGCTAAAACAACTGCTTGAAGACTTGAAACAGGGACAAATATCTCTCAACCACGAGACAGTAAAAGTTAATAACAATGATCGCGTCATCTTCTACTTTGCTGGACATGGGAAAGGGACTGAGCCGGAAGAAAATCAAGATGGACCCGCAGGTTATCTATTTCCTCAAGATGCCACTGATGAAAGAAGCACCTGGTTGCCAATGAAGGAGCTACATGATGCTCTGCTTAAACTGTCCTGTAGGCATATGTTAGTCATTCTCGACTGCTGCTTTGGTGGAATCTTCCGTTTAGCAAGCTATAAGCGAGCAGCTAAGCCTAAAATTAAAGTCTATAAGGAAACGTATGATCGCTTCATTCGCTATCCCGCATGGCAAGTAATTACCTCAGCAGGAGACGATCAGGAGGCTTTGGATAGCTTCAGATGCAGAGAGACAGTATCAGGTACCAATCATTCTCCCTTTGCTCAAGCTCTTTTCCATGCTTTACAGGGAGAACCAGACCCAAGTTGCCAGAAAACTGCTGATACTGATGACGATCATATCATCACCGCAGATGAGCTGGGAATTTACCTGGAGAGATACGTTGACAGGGTAGCAGAAAAACAAGGGCATAATCAAACTCCGAGCATATTTTCACTGAGCAAACATGGCAACGGACGCTTTTTCTTTCTTTTAAAAGATTTTAATCGAGACAAATTAAAGGAAGCTCCAAAGATTACTCCAGAAAATAATCCGTACCGAGGGTTAGAATCCTATGATGAAGAACATAGTAAGCTGTTTCACGGCAGAAACAAACTAATTGAGAAGCTTACGAATCATGTCATTGGCAATGAGAAAGCTTTCACAGTAATCCTGGGGGTTTCCGGAACAGGCAAATCTAGCTTAATGAAAGCCGGATTATTACCTTGTCTGCGTGATGTTCATCAGTTGACAATTTTAGAGCCGATGCGAGTGGGTGACAGTCCCCTAACAGCTTTAGCACAGGTTTTGTCAGTTACAGATGAAACGATTGAGAACTGGACTCAAGAACTGAAAAAAGAATCAGAAAGTTTTGTAAATAGTATTAAATCTAGTGAAAAGCATAAAAATGATACCCTACTCTATCAAGGTATTCAGAACCTAAAACTCAACGATAATCAGGTTTGTTTTTTAGATAAATGGGGCGAAAATGACAGCAAAAATAAAGAAAAAATTAATACATGGTTGGAAAAATTAAATAAAAGAAAGCAAAAAATTGAAAAAACAAGTCAAGAAATAGCTGACGATCTAAAAGAAAATACACAAGCATTGGCAACTATCATTAAGGGCTGGCATGAGCGGCATCCAAAAGCAAAACTATTGCTAGCGGTTGACCAGTTTGAAGAATTAATAACTCTGGCTAAAAATGATAATAATAAACACCAACATGATTTCCAAAAAATTCTAAGAGAAACGATCGCCCAATGTAAAGATTATTTTGATATCGTTATCACCTTGCGAAGTGATTTTGAGGCTCAATTTAAAGATGGTATTCTCAAAGATTTCTGGAAAGATACTGCTCGGTTTATCGTCACGCCGATGACTCAGGATGAATTGCGAGAAGTGATTGAGAAACCTGCGGCGGAGAAAGAGATAATGTTCGATCCTCCTAGTTTGGTAGAAAAACTTATTAACGAAGTAATACAAATGCCAGGTTCATTACCTTTACTGTCTTTTGCATTAAGTGAATTATATCATAATTATATGGAAGAAAATAACCAATCTACTCGAAATAAGCGAGCCTTAACAGAAGGCGATTACAACAAGATAGGAGGAGTATTTGGTTCTTTAACGAAGCGTGCCGATGAGGAGTACAACGCTCTGGTTAAAAAAGATAAAGCCTACGAAAAAACAGTGC
>CAKZMA010000704.1 GCA_937127375.1 uncultured Coleofasciculus sp.
TCGAAAAGGGGGACGGGAGGGGGATCGAAAAGGGGGACTTTGATCTACTGTACTTAGTAGAAGGCAGACAGGAAGGCAAACTCAAAGCCAAGTTGGAAGCGATACCACGCATGATGCAGTTGGGTTTGAGTGTGGAGATGATTGCGGAGGGGTTGGATTTGTCGGTAGAAGTGGTTCAACAAGTAGCGCCATCATTTGCTGAACAGAATGTTATGGCGTTTATTGAACTTTTAAATAATCGCCGTTTGCTTTTTTCGACCCAAGACTTAGCGGAGTTGGCGGAGTTAATCAAACCTTTACCGGATAAAATAGAAACGCTATCTGATGCGATCGCACAGTGGTGTAAACAGGATGCCCATTCCCTACAGCGTCAGGCTTGGCGTGATTGTCTATCTGGTAAGCTGGCGGCGACGGTGGAGGAATGGTTGGCTCAAAATCTGGCATCCCTGGTATTCCCTATTCCCTGGTGCGTAGCGCTATAACTGAACCTGCTTTTTCTTTCCCCCAAATAATCCGCGAATCCAGCGATATAAGTTATCCACATAAGTAAATAACACAGGAACCACCACCAAAGTTAACAAAGTTGAAGTCGTAAACCCACCAATTACCGCGATCGCCATCGGACTTCGTACCTCACCATCCGCCCCTAATTCTAAGGCAATAGGCATCATTCCGGCAATTGTAGACACCGACGTCATCAAAATTGGGCGTAACCGAGATACCCCCGCCTCCACTACCGCCTTAAATTGGGGTTTTCCTTCTTTTATCCCCGCCAAAGCAAAGTCTACTAATAAAATTGCATTTTTTGTCACCAATCCCATCAGCAACACAATCCCAATTAAGGCAAACAAGCCCAACTCTTTCTGCGTGACTAACAACCCCAGTAACGCCCCACCAATCGATAACGGTAGGGCGACTAAAATCCCAAACGGATACAAGAAATTGCTATATAGCAACACCAAAATCGCATAAATCGAGAGAATCGCCGCCCCTAATGCTGTAGCAAACCGGGTAAAAATATCCTGCATAATCTTGGCATCCCCAGCCGGTTCCTCAGCTACTTCTGGTGGGAGGGGATTCATCGCGGGTAATGCTTTAACCATTTCTAACGCATCCCCCAGAGAAATTCCTTCTAAATTCGCCTCCACCGACACCTGACGATTGCGATCAAAACGGTCAATTTGCGCTGGACCACTTCCCAAACGGATATCAGCCACCGCACTAATCGGAACCAGATTCCCGCTTTGACTGGGAACCTGTAAATTTTTCAGGGTACTCATATCGGCGCGAGTATCTGGGTTCAGTTGTACCCGAATTGGAATTTGCCGATCCGCTAAATCAAACTTTGCCAGATTCGACTCATTATCGCCAATTAACGCTAACGAAGCCGTTCGTGCGATCGCACCCACAGAAACCCCCAAATCCGCCGCCCGTTCTGGATCAGGCTGAATCACAATTTCCGGCTTAACTAAACTGGTACTGGAAGTGACTTCCACCAATCCCGGAATATCCCGCATCTGCTTCTCCAACGTTTCCGCTGTTTGCGTTAGCGCTGGAGCATTTTCACTCTTAAGCACAATCGATAAATCCTTACCGCCTCCCCCTGCACCTTGACTTTGGAAACTAATCCGTGCGCCGGGAATTGTCCCGAACACCTGGCGCATTTGTTGTTCAAATTCCTGCTGGGAAACCTCCCGTTCATCCTTAGGTAACAAGTTGGCGTAGACTGTACCCGAATTGATATTATCCGCCGTCGTAAAAACTTTCTCAACTGCCGGATTTTCTTGCAACGACTGGTTAAGTTGTTGCATAATTTCTTCAGTTTCACTCAAGGTTGATCCAGGTGGTAGTTCAACCATCACCGTACTCAACCCCGTATCCCCACTATCAAATAACCCCTTGGGAATTAACGGCACCAGTTGTAAACTACCGATAAAGAAAGCAACCGCAATTAATAAGGTGGTAATCCGATGACGTAATGCCCAAGTGAGTAGATTGCGGTAGGGGTGAATTTGTTTTTTTCTGGTTCCCTGTTGCCCGTTCTCTGTTCCCTGTTCCCTGTTCCCTTTCGATTTAAGCAAATAAGCACTTAACATCGGTGTCATCGTACAAGCCACCAATGTAGAAAACATCGTGGAAACAGCAACAGTGACGCCAAAGGGTTGGAAAAATTGACCTGGTATCCCCCCCATAAATGCCACCGGAATAAACACCGCCACAATTGTTGCCGTTGTCGCCACCACCGCTAACCCAATTTCCCGTGAAGCATCCAATGCGGCGTTAAACGGCTTTTTGCCCATATCTAAATGTTGGTCGATGTTTTCAATCATACAAATCGCATCATCAACCAAGTTACCCACGGCTAAGGCTAACGCCAATAACGTCATCCCGTTGAGGGTATACCCCAACAGTTTCATCACTCCAAATGTGGGAATAATTGATAGGGGTAACGCTGTTGCTGTAATCAGCGTCACTCGCCAATCCCGCAAAAACAAACCGACGGCAATCACTGTTAAAATACAGGCTAAAACTAAGGCATCAATTGTGGCTTGATAGGAATCCCGAATCGCATCAGCACGAGTAAAAATCAGTTCCAGACTTACATCATCGGGTAGGGTTCCCTCCAATTCAGCCACCGCCTCACGCACCCCTTCTTCCACAGTGACTAACGTACTTCCTGTACTCCGCCGCACCGAAAACGCCACCACGGATTCCCCATTCAAAGACGCCGCCTGTCGCTGTTCAGCAAAACTATCCTCTACCTCCCCTAAACTTGATAAGGGAACCGTCGCGCCATTGGGGAGAACAATCCGATAACTTCGTAATTCCGCAACCGTTTGTGCACTTCCCAGAGTCCGAATATTTTGCTCACTTCCGCCGACATTTCCCCGCCCTCCAGGTAAGTCAATATTCAAATTCCGAATTTGATCATTCACTTGGGTGGCGGTAATCCCATAAGCTTGTAAACGACTTGGATCAAGATCAACCCGAATTTCCCGATCCACACCCCCCAAACGGTCAATTTGCGCCACACCAGGCACATTCAGCAGGGCGCGGCTAATCGTGCGATCGACCAAATCACTTAATTGTTCAACCGATCGCGTCTCAGACGCCACCGCATACGTCATAATCGAACCGCCAGCAAACTCTAGGCGCTTGACAATCGGTTCATTCACATCCTGGGGTAAATCCTGACGAATTTGGGCAACCGCATTCCGCACATCATTCGTGGCGCGATCGCTATCGGTTCCCAGGACAAAACTAACGGTAGTGGTGGAACTCCCTTCCGTCACCGTGGAGGTGAGTTCATCAATATTACCCAACCCCGCCACCGAATCTTCTATTTTCTTGGTGACTTGGGTTTCTAATTCTGTCGGTCCCGCACCGGGTTGCGTCACTGTTACCATCACGGCGGGAATATCGATATTCGGATTACTGTCAATTCCTAATCGAAAAAAGGACACCAAACCAAAGATGCCCAAAATTAGGAATAAGACAATAGTCGGAACAGGTTTTTTAATTGACCAAGCGGAGAGGTTAAAAGACATAAAACTCGTTCGTAAGTAGGTGGGGACAATTAAAGTTAACGGTGAGGATCGTCATTTGCTTCCGCCCTGAGCGTAAGCCGAAGGGTCATTTGTCATTTGTCTTATGTAAGGGTTTGAGGCTTGTTGACATACCTTAATAGAGTTAATCTTATTTCCACCCACCTAGTTAGTTGCGATGCGAGCGCCATCAAGTTTAGAGTTAGTGTAATAACTTTTCAACCTTATACCAATTTAACATTGTACAGTTTGAAGCGATTATCGTTGGTAACGATCAGGTAATCTTCTGCTTTTGCCTGAGCGATAATTAGGCGATCAAAAGGATCTTGATGATGAAAGGGCAAATGCTGCAGGACTTCATAATGACTAAACTTAGCCTCTAAAATTTTAAACTGATTATTTATTAGAAATAATTCTAATTCAGATAACGAAATTGACAAAGATAACTTTCTGATACTAATTTTAATGGTCATTTCCCATAAGCTAGCTTGACTAACATAAATGTTATGGGCAGGATTAGCTATTAATTTTTGTGCCTGTTGAGAGAGGTTAGTATTGCCTTCGATAAACCAAATCAGTATATGAGTATCAATTATATAGTTCATGGTAGCATATAGTCTTCAAAACCTGGAGGTGTTGCATCAAAATCATCGGCTACATAACTAAAAATACCTTTTCCACAACCAAATTGACGAGGTTGATTAGGGCTTGTCTGTCCCACTGATTTTTCTTTTATCGTCTGGATTTCATTTAAAAGTTTAATATCTTGCACTAATAAAATCCACTGAATCAGTTCTAGTTTTATCCCTTCTATCTTCATGGCTTTTACAGTCTCAGTTTTCTCTTGTGAAGCTTTCCCTATTTCCAGACCTTGCGGTGGAACGTCTCTACACTTTTCAAGCTCTAATTATACACACCAATATTAATCATCTAACCACCCTTCCACATCTTCCCAGCTTGTAAAAGTTAAAATGGCTTCGATTAAACGGTCTAAATTGGGCAAAGATAATTGTTCCAATTTATTCATAATTACTGGGTTAATCGTTCCAAACTTCTGTTCTAGTACAAGTGAGATTAATTTCAAATTCTGCTCGATTTTGGCAAAATTAATCTCGCCCTTCCTATCGCCGATAAATACTTCCTGTTTGTGCAATTCCTCTAATTCTTGATTGCTTAAATTAGCACGACTGGCAATAGTTAGCGCTTCTTCGATTTCCGATACTGCCCCTAGGGATTCGGGAATCCTATCTAAACTGGGGGCAGCTTTGAGAAAATAAATCCATTTATCGCTCAGGGTTTCTAATTCTGATAGTCCTTTATTAAATTTGGGCAATTCTAGAAAAATCAGGGTTAACTCGTCTCGATAGTTAAATAGCTGTTTTTCTTCCTTGAGTCGAAACCGATTAATCATTTGTGAGCTATTTTTAAATAGCAAAAAATCAGCAATACTCAAAGCAATAAAGGGTCGTAATCTTGTATACTGTTCTCCCATATCTAATTGGTTCGCATAAGCCTTGGCAATATTGTAAATCACTCGTTTCTCGAATGCTTCAACGTTTAAGACTTGCATTTCGATGATGACTGTCGAGCCATTATCTAAAACTGCCCTAATATCGAGATAAGTATCTTTAAGCGTTCTGGTACTGCCCGGATTATAGGGATCGATTATTTCTAATGATTTTATGGTATTTTTGCCTTCGTAAACAATAGCGTTAAGAAAGCTGATGAGGATTTTTTGACTACGGGTTGAGCCAAAGATTTTCTTAAAGGCAAAGTCA
>CAKZMA010000705.1 GCA_937127375.1 uncultured Coleofasciculus sp.
TGATCCTTCTTGGGCAACTCCGAAAGATGTGTATGTAGACTTCGCTGATTTCTCAGTTTCAGAGGTGGGCGAATAGTAGAAAAGTCTATCTCAAAGTAGTGGCGTGGCACACCTAAGTTGATAGATTAGATTCGGCTTGTAGTCAGGGCTTTAGCCCTAGATTCCGTTGGGTTGACGCAAGGAAACCCAACCTACAACCTATCCCACAATTTTAGCTATGCCACGTCAGTAGCCATATCAGGAGCGCTTGGTTACTTGTCCTGATTCAGTTCCGTGATATAGTATTTACATTTGAGATTTAAACAAGCAACCCTTGCCCAGTAATGTTTTCAGTGCTTTGGCTGTACACGAATCATCTGAAAACACTATAGTCACTATTAAACGGCTTCCTGCAAACCCCATAGTTGTATCAAGAATATCAGAAAGCAGAGCAAACTGCGGAATTTTGTAAGAAGTACAACTGTAAGGACAGATGAGCAACAGTGATAGGGAACGCTTACCTATATTCTTCGATTATATAAAACAGTACGAGGCTGAGAGTTCCCGCAAAGATAAAGGTAATCTTTGGATTCCAAGACGGTGCGCTCAACAAGACTGGGTTTTATCCGTTTGGGTATATCGTATATTCAACGCTAAGTTTGAAATAGCTCTCTTTCTAGCAGAAGATTGCTTGTTGTTTGTCAAGGATGGTGGTATTGTTGCCGCACTGATGTACTGTCTTTCCGATGCCTACTTTCATACCGGAAAGATGGAAATTCATTTCTGTGGCAAAGCTCAGAACCCAACCCTAAAGACAGGTTATGAACCTGTAGTTCCTCAGTCGATTGTTAGGGTGGCTCGCACATTGGGAGTGTTTATCCAAGAAGGAAGCAATGTTATTCCCGATAGTCAGGGAAGGGATCTGTATGTCAAAATAACAGGCTTCTCTCAGGAGCTTCTGGAGCTTTTACAAAGTCATAATATTGACCTGGTTCGTACCTGTTTTATTGTTAATCGCCGGGTATGGACATGCGAACAGGTGGAATTATTTGTTCATTATTCTCACGAGCCAAAGGGTCTTCTCCGGGGCGGTATCAATCCTGAACTTTTTCTCCTCTACCAACATGACCTTTTACTGCTTCGTTTTGCTTTACTAGCTGAACGCTTCAAGACACTGCTGGAAAAATCTGATGTTTCTGACAGTCTTGTGATAGAGTCTACATGGCTTGATATGAACAAGCAACTCTGCTCCACTAGTGAACCATTAAGCATTGAAACTGCTTTCAGAAAACCTCTTACAATCCCTCATAATACGAGCTTTAATGTTGTCTACATTCCACGCGATCTAGATGAATATCACTTTTTTATAAAAAGTGATTTTGCCAATTTCGACGATGAAGTGCTTACGCTGCTGGTGGTCACGAAAGATTTTGATTGGGTAAGTAAAGAAGCTCGTGATTTTGCTCGTAGTACCTCAGAAGGTCGGACAATCGGGATTGTAGATACATTAGGAGAATTAGATGAAGAAATCCAAAAACGACTTTACCAGTCCCTCAGTACCCGTAGGTCTCCACCGGAACGTCCAGAATGAATATTAGTGTTCTTTTGATTGCTTTACCTGAAACGGTATGGCGCTCCTGGCCTGATGACCGCTCCCTCGCAGAGCTTGCAAAAGATGCTCTGGCAATGGAGCGTTTAATCACAAAAGGAGTAGACCCCCATACCCAACAATTACGCTATATCCAAATGTCTCGCCGCTTGCAGTCATTAGCAATGCAGTACATCCAAAGCACTAGAACGTCTGACTATCTTACGTGGCAGGGACAAGAAGCAGAAACATATCTCGGCT
>CAKZMA010000706.1 GCA_937127375.1 uncultured Coleofasciculus sp.
TCAAGAACCCAATCCCCGATTTTACCGGGAAGGCGAGAAGCGTCTAAGATTCCTAGCTAGACGAGTTTCACGCAAAAAGAAAGGCTCGTCGGAACAGTGATGTTGAATCCGAACGCTTTGGGAGATTCGACCTCTACTTTGATTGGAGAAATCCTATCAAGGCAAGTTGAGTCGTTGAACAAAGAATCCCCGCACTTATAGGGCGGGGAGTGTCAAATTGGATTGGCAACGCGCCCGTCAAGACACACCGGGCTGTAAGACGGTTTTACATTTTAATAATGCGGGTGCAGCATTAATGCCGCAGCCGGTTTTAGATGCCGTTGTCGGGCATTTACAATTAGAAGCCCAAATCGGAGGCTATGAAGCGGCAGCACAGCAAGTTGAGGCAGTGGAACGGGTGTATGATGCCGTGGCGACACTGTTAGGCTGTCAGCGGCAGGAGGTTGCCCTGATTGAGAATGCCACCAGAGCCTGGGATATGGGGTTTTATAGCATACCGTTTCAGAAAGGCGATCGCATCCTTACGGGCGTATCAGAATATGGTAGTAATTTCATTGCGTTTCTGCAAGTTGCTCGCAAGACAGGGGCAACTATTGAGGTGATTCCCAATGATGAATTTGGGCAAATTTCTATTCCTAAATTACGCCAAGCGATTGATCAGCGGGTGAAGTTAATTGCGATTACCCATGTTGCCACGAATGGGGGGTTAGTTAACCCAGCAGCGGCAGTGGGAAACGTGGCGAAAGAGGCGGGGATTTTATATTTACTCGACGCCTGTCAATCCGTGGGACAACTACCCATTGATGTAAATGAAATTGGCTGTGATCTGCTCTCAGCGACGGGACGTAAATACTTACGCGGACCCAGAGGTACTGGATTTTTGTATGTCAGAGAAGGGGTGATTGAGCAATTAGAACCGCCCTTTTTGGATATGCAGGCTGCTGAATGGGTGAGTAAAGATACATTTAAAATTCGCGCCGATGCCCGTCGGTTTGAAAATTGGGAAACTAACTATGCTGGGAAAATTGGGTTAGGGGTGGCGGTTGATTATGCCTTAAATTGGGGACTAGCAGCGATTGAGCATCGGATTCGTCATTTGGCGGAACGATTACGTGACCAACTGAGTGATATTGATGGGGTGAAGGTTCAGGATTTAGGGCAGAAAAAATGCGGGATTGTTAGCTTTACGGTTGCGGGAAAAGAACCCAGTGAAATTAAGCAGTTACTGAGTGAAAAAAAGATTAATCTATCGGTTTCTTCCGCCCAAGGCACGCGATTAGATATGGACGCACGCGGGTTGGCGTCTGTTTTAAGGGCTTCTGTTCATTATTACAACACCGAAGCCGAAGTTGAGCGATTTAGTACAACATTGGCATCTTTGGTTTGACAGGGAACGGGGAATGGAGACACCTACCCCCCAATTCCTCTGCGAACCTCTGCGTTAACCTCTGCGTCCTCTGCGTTAAAAAAATACAATTTGCAACCAGACAAATTATCACACAATTGCCGTAAAATTATTACCAAACTGTAGGGTGCGTTAGCAAAGCGTAACGCACCATTAGATTTCATATCACTGACAATTTAGTTTGAGTAAAGGGCGACCCGATACAATTGAGTGGATAGGTGGTGTTCATTGATGCAGGCGGGTCGCCCCTACGGTATATTTATTCCTGTGGATTGCCCAGACAGGGTTTCTATAGGTGTTGGTTTGTGGGATCTCGGATACCCCCGCTCCCCCTCACCACAACACTTATTCAGCAGTACCCTACCTACTCCCCCTGTTTCCCCGCCTCCGGAGTTAATAACGCTGGAATCGTGAAATAAAAGGTTGTTCCAACTCCCGGAGATGATTCAACCCAAATTTGTCCGCCGTGATGTTCCACAATTTTCTGACAAATCGATAAACCAATTCCTGTACCTGGATATTCTTCATTGGTGTGTAGACGTTGGAATACCTTAAAAATTCGTTCAAAATACGCCGCTTCCACACCAATCCCATTATCCTCAACCCGAAACACCCATTCATTCACCGCAGTGGGTTCTGACGTACTCGGCAATACCATAGCGAATTCATCACTCAATGAAGACGTTTTTTGGCGCAATTCTGCCGCAATTTTAATCTCCGGTGCAACTTCCGGGGAGCAAAATTTGAGGGCATTACTGATTAAGTTTTGAAACAGTTGTACCAGTTGGATGCCATCTGCCATGACGATGGGTAAATGTTCGCAGGTAATCACAGCACCCTGCTCTTGAATCACACTGTCTAAATTCGCCAAAACAGACTCAACCACCTGATTACAGTCGGTGGGTTCAAATTCTTCTCCCTGAGTCTCGACTCGTGAATAATTCAGCAAATCTTGAATTAGCTGTTCCATGCGATCGCCTGCTTCTAAAATTCGATTCATGTAGTGAGCGGCTTTATCATCCAACAAACTCTGGTATTTTTGGCAAAAAAGCTGACCAAACGCTTTCATCGTTTGCAGGGGCGATCGCAAATCATGAGAGGCGATGCGGGCAAATTCTTCCAAGTCCTGATTTGAGCGGATTAGCTCTGCGTTAAGCTGCTGAAGTTGTTGATTTTGGTACTGCAATTGCTGATTTTGCTCAACAATATGCTGTTGCTGGCGGACAATCGTCAGTTGGTTATTCACCCGCGATAACACTTCTTTCACATGAAAGGGTTTGGTAATATAGTCTGCCCCCCCCACGTCAAAGGCTTTTACTTTATCCCATTCATTATCCAATGCGCTCAAAAAAATGACGGGAATGTGCTGGGTGCGTTCCTCGGATTTTAAGTGCTGGCACAGTTCATACCCATCCATTTGAGGCATCATAATATCCAGCAAAATGAGCTGCGGTAAAGCCTTTTCGATCCCCATTAATGCCATCTTCGCACTAATGGCATTTCTTACCCGATATCCTGCCTCGGTTAGAGTTGTCGATAACAAACGCAGATTGTTAGGCTGATCATCAACAATTAAGACATAGCCGGGATTCTTTGGGTTACTCATGGTAAAAGGGTTGCGTCAGGTTCAGTAGGGTGATCAAACCGAAACTCATTAACCATAAGGGCAAGGGCTGCAGCTAAGGAGCGTTAGATGCCGAAATTTGCTCAATGAGTTGGTTCATCATACAAGACTGCTAGCTGCTTGATGGAGTTGTATGATCCACTCACTTGGCATTATCGCTAAATGTTCTGGTGTCAGCAACAATGGACAGGTTTTTTCCTCGGATAGGGAGATTGAAGGAGTGAACTCATAGCGATAGCGTAGTAGCGAGCAAGATGCAAAGCCTGCGGCATGGCTTCGCTAAACGCACTACAAGGATGAGAGCAATTATTGACACCTACGGCGAGAGAGTCAGGAAAAATGTACCCTTGCTCCCCCTGCTGCCTCTGCTCCCCCTGCTTCCCCTGCTCTCTAACCCCACCACAACCCTTATTCAGCAACCGCTAATTTCCCCTGTCCCTCACCCATCGCCGAAACGCCCTTAGAGCCTGACTTGTTCCTGATCGTCGCGCCATCTCTAAAAACCGAGAAATCTCCTCAATCACGGGAAAATCAGGAAACGTCGGACTTGTCGCTGATTCAACATACTTTCCTGATTGCAACACATAAACCTGCAATCGGCGATTCTTATAGCGCCAAATTTCCGGCACCCCTAACACCTGATAAGCACTTAACTGAGTCTTAGACGTTACATCTATTTCTATTGCCAAATCAGGCGGCGGATCAACGGTTAAATCCAGACTTTCTCGCCCAATCATCCGAGCTGCATTTTGGATATAAAAACAATCATCGGGTTCAATTCCAGCCATCATATCTTGTCGTTTAAAAGTTGTTGAGCCGAAGGGTTCCCAATCAATTTCTAATTCATCTAGTAATATCTTTAATAAATCTCCAATAATAACCTTGGCTTTTTCATGTTCCGGCAAAGGCATCCTAATCTCCAACGTTTGATCGAGATAAGCCACTCGACTAGCGCGATGCTCTCCCAATTCCGCTAAAATCGCTTCAAATTCCGACCAACCCACCTCATAAAACAGCACCCGATGTCCGGGCGGTACACTAATTTGCCTCAATTGCAGCGTTACCATTATTGTTTCACTTGCCTTACGAACGACTCCGCCCATAGCAATCGCCTGGACAAAGTTTCTGATGAAACTTTACTGTAACCGACAGAACTTGCGATCGCGGTCAAATTGAGGATCTTGCCAGGAAAAAGCAAAATGACTGATACCACTGACATTGGGTATTCGCTGGCGGATTGCCTGCATCTGTTTTTCTAGAGAGGGGCGATTGCTGACAGATTTACCCCAGGTTCCAGCTAGTGCTGGTGTGATTTTGGTATTCAGGGGTGCCTTATCCACAACTCGTCGGACTAAGCTCTCAATACAACCCGTATGACCGCAAACACCATAAGACATGGGATGCCATTCTAGGGATGGAGAAAAATGATCCCAAGGTTGTAGTCGAGAATCATACCCCCCTCGCCCCACCACTTGATTGCCATCGGGAAAAAATACGGCTCCGGCTTTGATTCCCGCCCGTTGAACGGGTAATGTTGCCATGGACAGAAAATCTAACACCCCTTGAGCCGCATGAGCCACACTAAGCTGCCACAGTTGCCAGTTTATGGATGCTGCACTATCTGACTCAGAGGGCGATCGCCCTTGCCACATTGGGGTGGATTCGTTGGCATAGCGCGTCTTGACCGATTCCACATCGCCCGCACTAATCGAACCATCCTGTACATAGCGCTGAATCAGTTCTCGCCCTTGATTATTAAGAGCGCGATTATATAAGGCTTGTCGAGACGCATCACTATAGATCCATAAATCTTTTACCTTCGTGACAACTGAATCTGAGCCACTGCCACGCGGATAACGAATATAGTCAAATAAAACACCATCAGGACGACGTTTCGTCACCGCCTGAACCAATTGGTAGTAATCAGTTTTAGCTTGATTATTATAGGGATCAATAAAGGCTTGGGACTGGTCATGAACAAAGGATAAACTGGTTTGACCGCGACCATTGCGAGCCAGAACACTTTGCCGATCGCTGCGTTGAGCATACCTGTAGCCGAAGTTCATCGAGAACATCCAAGCATAAACCCGCAATCCCCGTTCATGCCCTTTTTGAATCGTCTGGGCTAATAAATCGACCCGTTCATATCCCGGTGTTCGCACGACGGGGGGCCAGGGGGTGGGGTTGTCTGAGGCGGGGAGTAAAACTTGACCATCGGAAAAGACTTCAACATAGACCTTGTTGTACCCTCGATTGACAATCCGGTCAAGAATCTCATCAATCGCACCCGCACGAACATCACAGGCATAGAGGCGTAGCCAGATCGCTTGGTCTTGGGGGAAGGTGCGATCGCGACATTGGCGCAAAACGTCAGCATGTTGCTTGACGATGGCTTTATAGCGGTTATTGAAATCTGGATTTCCTTTAATCGCACCCTGGCGCAGGCTTTCTTTTTGCGCGATCGCATCATCCGTAAAGTGGCAATAGGCAGCCGTTTGAGCTTGAGCCGTTTTAGCCACGTAGCCCTGAGTGATGATGCTACTCGTCAGCAAGACAGCAACCAGTGAGCGATAATAATAGCGCCAATGCCATCCTCTAGGGACAAGACCGTTGGACATTCCTACAAAAATCACAAAAGAACGATAAGTTAGTGTCTTTAGTATTAACAGACGATCGAACCAATCGACAAATTATGCCAAAATCAGCACGTTCTTTTGTAGTTCTGAGCGTTTTGTCCTATTTCCGGACAGTTGCGCTCAGGTATGCTGATTTTGACCTTCACGACCGTCGAGGGCATGGCGCGTGAATGTGTAGGGGCGGGTTTAGGGATTTTATTGTAGCTATTGATGGTAACGTTTCTACAAAACCCGCCCTGACTGTTCCAGACGTAGCATGCTACGTCTCTACACATGCTACGTCTCTACACCTCATCACCCTCTGCTTCCCCAGCTCCCCCATCTCCCCCATCTCCCCCAGCTCCCTCTGCTCCCCCATCTCCATCTCCCTTTAAATCAGGTCAAGCGCCGCGTCTTATCGCTCGCTCCACCTGCCGGAATTCTTGCTCTAGACGATCTTTGAGCTTTTGGGGTAAGGGACGATTGGGATAGGAGCTGTAGTACCCAGCCAAAGAATTGAGAGCTGTTCTCATCGTGGAGAACGAACTCAGGTTAGCGACAGAGCCATCTCGACGATAGCGAGAAATATACTCATTAATGCTTTGACGCGCTTTTGACTGAGCCTCTGCCTTATCAGGCGCATCGTCTGGTAGTTCAATAGCCGCTCTCAAGGAGTCCAAGGCGGTCAGGGTGTCTTGGCGATAATTGCCAACCAAGCCAGTACTGCTGGACGAACACCCTGTTAGCGCGATCGCAACCACGAGGACAAGGGCAACAAGACGGGATAAGTAGCGCTTCATAAGCATCATTCACCATAGATAAAAGTTTCAAAGTAAAATCGATCCTAACCCGGATTGGTGATCCATAGTTTTGAGTTTTGAGGATTTGGGTAGGGGTTTGGTTACCAAACCCCCGAAAATGTTACTGTACTCCAGAGGTGTTAAACATGGACTCAAAAACGAATGACGTTAAACAAATAGCATCCCAATTACTCGCAGGGATGCTGGCTAATCCTCATATTTACGCCACAATCAGTGATGAGGGACACCAAGGACAGCTCGAACAAAAACTGATCCTGATGGCGGTGGAGATGGCGGAGGACTTGATTGACAAGGTTGAAAGTCGTCATCCTTGAACCAACCAGTTATGTGATTCCTGTCCCCCATCCGGTGATGCAAGGATTAGAAGCCATTCAATCGAGCGAAGTCGAAGGGTCAATCCCTTGTAAGGTAAGCGTTTTTCTTCAAAGAAAGCCTATTGCCCATTGCCCATTGCCCAGCCCGTAGCGCTATAGGCTGGAGTTATGGGTGTACTTGTAGCAATTGTGGGAAAAATTGGGATCGATGGATCAGCCACAGATAATTGAACTCTGATTCCCACAGGTAAGGGTGTATTCAGGGCGGTGCGAGCATGGAGTTCTTTACCCGACGGGGTTTGGAGACAATAGCGATACTCCCGACCTAAAAAATGGCGATCGCGAATTAAGAGGGGTGCATCATTATCGGGCTTGAGAATTACGTTTTCTTCCCGCAGCATTAGTTCTCCAGAATCAGGAATGGCGTCATTTGGGAATTGGATGTTATTGGGACATTCTCTATTGCTGATTTCAAACGAACCCACCTCAGTTTCCCATAACTGTCCCCGACGACGGGCGGGTAAGAAATTGGCTTGGGTGACGAATTCAGCGACAAAACGAGAGGCTGGGTTAGTATAAATTTCTTCAGGGGTTCCCAACTGTTCTAAACATCCCGCCCGCATCACTCCCACTTGATCGGAGATGGATAGGGCTTCTTCTCTGTCGTGGGTGACAAAAATTGCGGATGTGCCGATTTCTTTAAGGATGGATCGCACTTCTTGGCGCAACCGCAGACGCACTTGCACATCCAGATTACTCAGGGGTTCATCTAACAGGATTAAACTGGGACGTGGTGCTAACGCCCGGGCGAGGGCGACTCGCTGCTGTTGTCCTCCGGATAGTTCGTGAGGGTAGCGTTTCTCTAATCCTGATAATCCTACCAGTGCGATCGCGTCAGCCGTATTTTTCTGGATGGATGTTCGATTCATCCCGCTGCGGCGGTTTTTCAAGCCAAAAGCCACATTCTCCGCCACATTCAGATGAGGGAACAAGGCATAATCTTGAAACACCATACCCGTGTTCCGTTGTTCTGGGGGTGTCCAATACCCGGAACCCGCCACCGGGCGTCCAGCCAAAACAACCAGTCCCGACTGAGGACGCTCAAACCCTGCCACTATCCGCAATAGAGTCGTTTTGCCACAGCCAGAGGGTCCCAATAACCCCAGTAAATCACCTTGACGCAACGTTAGTGTCACCCGATCAACGGCTGGAGTCGTATGTTGATCATAGTGCTTGGTAATGTCCTCTAAATGTAGAATCGCTGCTTGTTCCATAGAATGTTTTTGACCCTTCACGACTTTCGAGGGAACCTAGTTTTGAGATGGGTGTAGGAGTAGATTGCACTACTATCGCTTCTTACCTCCCCCTGCTTCCAGACGTAGCATGCTACGTCTCTACATTGCTCCCTCATTTTCCCCTCTTCCTACTGCGGCTAGGAAGCCGCCAGCAGTCTTCCAGCCAAGAGGCTAGATCTCGGCGTGGTACGGTTAACTGTCTGACGACACTCCACAGTTGAATCGCTGTCACCGGATCATGAATCTCAGCCGTGAGTGGCTGGTTCATCCCGCAGTAACTCGCGATCGATAGTTCCTGTAAACGGCGGTACACTTGCCACCGATCGGCTTGATTAATGTCAATCACTTGACCAGTTTTGGGTTGGGAACTCCAGGGATTCATTTTTCACTCAAAATGCAATATATTATCATTAATGTCCGTTGTCAGGCATTAAATTTTCCATAAGAACTGCCATGACAGGGAGTTTAAGCCGGATTTCACTCCC
>CAKZMA010000707.1 GCA_937127375.1 uncultured Coleofasciculus sp.
GGCTTTAGCCCTAGATCCGATGTTCGTAGTCAGGGCTTTAGCCCTAGATCCGATGTTCGTAGTCAGGGCTTTAGCCCTAGATCCGATGAGATTGCTTGGGGTCAACTGGCGTGATCCAACTCAAGTAGTGGAATAAATATTACATTATTTTGGGCGCACGTCAATCATGCGTGTCAACTTAAGGTAAAAATAAGAACAGGTAGAGCTTTTTACCCTCATCCCCTAACCCCTTCTCCCATCAAGGGAGAAGGGGAACCGGATTATCTTGTTCCCCTACAGATCTTGAACCAACTCAGCCGCTGGATTCACACCTATATTCCGATCCTTTCTCGCCTTTCTTATCTCAAACAAAGCCTCTTTAATCACAACAGCCGTGGGTACCGCCACAATCACCCCCAATAATCCCCCCACCCGTACCCCAATTAACAGAGAAATAAACACCCAAAACGGATTTAATCCCGTAACACGACCAAAAATTCTCGGCGCTAATAAATTTTCCACAAGTTGCTGAAAAACCACCGCCACCGCTAATACCTGAACCCCTAAACCAATATCTCGCAAAGCCACAAGTAGCGTCACTAAAACTATCCCCACAGAACCGCCAAAAGGAACCAGTGCCATAACTCCAATCGTAAACCCAAATAACAACCCAAACGGAACCTTGAGTAAGACAAATAGCGAAATTAACCCCGACGCCATACAAGTTGCAATAATAATCTGTCCAATAAAGTAGTTTTGGAAGCTTAAGCGTAGGGTATTCGACGTCGATTTCTGGACTTTAGTGGGTAACCACTCAATTAAACTACGCCAGACTTCCCTACCATGCTGGAGTAAATAAAATGTTGAAATAATCGTTAATAATACATCCAAAACCTTGGTTACCGTAAACACCGCTAAATTTAGGGTCAGGTTCAAGGTTTGAGAGGCAATAACTTGCAGTTGTCCCTTCAAGCGGTCATTGATTTGAATAATTAAACCATCCAGGCTAATCGGTAAGTTTAAATCTTCCAACCTGTGATCCAACATTATCAACTGACGCCGCCCAGAATCGAACCATTCTGGTAAACGACTCACCAATTGTTGGGCTTGAGTAAGAACTAGGGGAAATAAGGTTACACCAATCGCGAACAACAGCAATAGGGCGACTAGAAATACGAATAACGCCGCTAGTCCTCGCTTAATGCCCAGGGTTTCTAACCAGCTTACCGGATAGTTCAACAGGAACGCTAACAGGGAAGCCGCCAATACCGTGACAAGTAGGGATTGAAAATAGGCGAAAATTTCCGAAAATGCCCATGCATTCAACACCGCCAAGGGTGCAGCCAAGGCGATTACCAATAATCGTGATGGGGGAGTGAGGGACTCCCACCAGCGCATTAATCTGTTTTTGGGTGTGGATGACCCAGAATTGACCATCTAAGTCGGTGAGGACAATTAAAGTTAACAGTGGTGATCGTCATTTGTTATTAACGATTTCTCACTCACTGATCCTAACTAAGAATTATAGGTTGGCAGTGGCTCAAAATTTGCTGTAGATTAATCACATCACCAATAACCGCGATCGCAGGGGCTTCAAATCCAGTGGTGTCCACTTGCTGCACAATGGTGTCCAGAGTTCCGATTAAGTGGTCTTGCTGTGGTGTGGTTCCCCAGCGAATTAAAGCCACCGGGGTGTCTGGAGAACGTCCCGCCGCGATAACTTGCGCCACGATATTGCCCAGATTATGCACCCCCATATAGATTACAATCGTTTCACTTCCCTGGGCGATCGCCTGCCAATTGACTTGAGGGCGATATTTACCGACAGATTCGTGACCGGTGACAAAGGTTACAGATGAACTATACTGGCGATGGGTCAAGGGAATCCCTACATAAGCAGGTGCGGCAATCCCCGACGTGATCCCCGGAACCACTTCCACCGATACACCCGCCCGAATTAAATCCTCCATTTCTTCCCCACCTCGCCCAAAAACAAAAGGATCACCCCCCTTAAGGCGCACGACAACGGCATTAGTTTTGGCTTTTTCAATCAGCAACTGTGTAGTTTGTTCCTGGAGTAAGGAATGACGCCCACGCCGTTTTCCGCCATTAATTTTTTCCGCCTTGGGGTTAATCATTGCCAAAATCGGCGCACTGACTAAAGCGTCGTAAATCACCACATCGGCATGTTCTAACAAGGTTTTACCTTTGAGGGTAAATAATCCAGGATCTCCAGGACCCGCGCCGATTAAATAGACTTTACCAAGATAGTTGGATTGATTCATGACCATTCAATAAAACCATTCATTTCAATTTGTAGTCCATACCCATTACAAGTCACACTCGTGTAGAATTGCCATATCTGCCATCTCTCTTCTCTCATCCTTCATGCCTATAATCTATGGGGACTTCCCAATTCATCTAGTTACTTAGGATACATAATACTAGCCGAAATGAGGTTTTTGCATTTAAATTATGCGATAGTAACATTTTTAACCGAATGTTGCCTGATAAATCATACCGGATTCGATATAACCCCAAGAGCGATCGCATTTTGTTTGATTTATTGACAGGAGTGCAATGGCGAAACACCCATGCTCTGGAGTTCGCCTTCTGCTACCGTTATGCCATTTTTCCAAAGCTCATACTCACTCAGATCGATATCTTCATTCCACACAATCCCGTAGCCCCCTTGCTCAACCTTAAAGTTCTTGAAAAATGCAGGTTGACGAAGTGGAGCAAACTGAGGATTTCCGAAAAGATGAATAATATCATATTTCTTAACTTCTTGATTCGTAAATTCGATCACCAAGGTGTGATCGTTAATGGCTTTTGCTTGGCAAATTTTTGGGTATTTCATACTAGCTATTTTTAGTCTACTTTAAAGGAGGTAGTTTACAAAACTCTTGAGTATTTCACATCTGTAAAAGATCTTGCTGATATAAATTTGCCCACTCTAGAACTAATTTCTGAGCGCGACTTGGTAAATCTCCTTCAATAATTTCCAATGATCCAATGCTCACTAAGGCATTGTACTCACCATAGATTGCATGAAAATGAGGCGGAGGGTGATCCCCAAAAAACACCTTAATCACAATTCCGTAGAACCGGGCAATCTCTGGCATAATTTATTCAATCATGATTATTGACTTACCCTAATTTTATCAAAGCCTGCGAGGTAACATTGCAGCCATGGCAATCGAAATTGAACGAAAATTTTTAGTTAAAGACGATCAATGGCGCACCCTGGGTCAAGGAATGCTCTATCGTCAAGGTTATATTGCTACCCAAAACCTGACGACGGTGCGCGTGCGTTTAGTCGGAGATCAGGGCTATTTGACCATTAAAGGGAAAACCGAGAGTTTTTCCAGAGTCGAGTACGAGTATCCTATTCCCGGATCAGATGCTCAAGAGATGCTAGAGACATTGTGCGATCGCCCCTTGATTGAAAAAACGCGCTATCGGATCGAGTGTCAGGGTTTAGTCTGGGAAGTGGATGAGTTTATGGGTGAGAATGAAGGATTGATTATTGCCGAAGTCGAACTGACTGATGAAAATCAAGTTTTAGATTTACCCAATTGGATTGGTCAAGAGGTGACGGGAGATCCTAAGTATTACAATGCTAATTTAGTTCGGCATCCATTTAAACAATGGTTATAAGATTGTAGAGACGTTGCATGCAACGTCTCTACAATGTTCTCTGTTCCCTTCCCTAACTAAATTGCTGTATATATTCTGCCGTTATTTCCGGCTTTTCCAGGTGCGGGACATGACCACAGTCATCAATCCATATTAGTTGAGAATTAGGAATAGCCGCTTCAAACTTGTGAGCATATTTTGTTCCCAAAATTCGGTCATCTTTTCCCCATAAAATCAACGTCGGCTGCTGAATTTGGGTAAGTTTTTGACCAAATGGCGGATATCCCCCACTTTTGGTAAATGAAATTAATGCCTGATGCCATCCCGGCATTTCTAGGTGAAGCGCAGCACAAAGTAAAGCATCAACAGAAACAAATGTGGGATCACAATAGGCGTTTTTACTAATATTTTGTCGCACCTGGGGACGGCGCAGAAACTCAACCGCCCAATAATCAAAGGGGGGAAACAACAATTTGCCAATGGGCGGGGGACTGGTGAAACCCGCACTATCCAGCAATACCAGCTTTTTCACCGCTTGGGGATAGGTTAAGGTGAAATCAATCGCCGCCGCCCCTCCCATCGACGCCCCAACTAGAATTACGGGGACTTCTATTTGGGTTTTCCAGAAATAATAAAGATGAGTGGTGATCGCGCTGGCGTTAAACGTGATCTCAGATATTCGATCGGTAAAGCCAAATCCCAATAAATCTACCGCCCATGTTTCCTGGTGTGCAGCTAATTTGGGAAACAGGCGGCGGAATTCAAAGATGGAACTATCAAAGCCATGTAATAACAGGATGGGTGTTCCCCCTTTTCCCTGGTGGACATAAGTGGTGGCAATGGGTTGGGGGTTCAAGGGTGTGAGAATATCTTGGCGTGCGATCGCCTGGGCAAGGGCAATTGAGGTAGACTCAGTAAGCTGCTGGGTTTGGGTGGGAAGGAAATTGGCAAACATGAAGTGAAAATGAGTTTTGACCCAACACTAGGCTCAAGGGGCGGGTTTGGGAACAAGTATTGTAAATTATATCAAGTCTTGTTCAATTTTGCATTCATCGGTAGAAGCAACCTTCACTTAAATTAGTTGACAAAATTTATGTTCAAGTACTTAGATCTTCAACTTATTATAACTATAATAAAAGTAAAATTTCAAAAATCCTGAATACGAACTGACACTCTAGGGGATGTTAGTCTGAAGTAGGGTTTTGATTATCTATGCACCTCCTATGTGTATCAAAACAATATACCACCTGATTGCCCAGGAGTTGAGGCAAACGTCCCTGGGAACCATCCTGATTATCCTCTTTGTTGTGCCAATTGCCGCAATGGTAGGGTCAGTGGGATATTTGACGTTCAGCAATGGACAAGCTTTCCATAAGGTGGCTTCTCAATTAGCTTACGAAATTAGCGATCGCGCTAAGCCATCCCTCGCCATTGAATCAGCGACTTCTCATCTCAGTCCAATTAGTTTACCCAATCGACCAACAATACAACCCGATCCAGTCAACTCGAACATTATAAATTTTATCGGCAATTCCTCTAGTCATGTAATTTTAGCTAAAACCAACAAATTTTTCCAGCATAACGCTATTAACACGCGCACGACGATTATTTTATGTCTAGGACTATTCGTGACCACGACATGGATGATCCTTTTGATCACACGTTGGCTAAGGAAGTCAACCTCCCATTCGTTTAGCACAGTCCAAGAAAATAATCGTGCTAAGGACTTATTTGAATCGATATTTAATGAATCGGCTGATGCCATTTTTCTGGTCAATGCAGAAACGCTGGTAATTTCCGATTGCAATCGCCGCGCTGTGGAACTCTTTGAAGCCCAAAGTAAGCAAGAATTAATCAATACCAAAGGGTATCTTCTGCAAAAAAAAAGGTTTACGACCGGACAACTGCGTTCTATCGCCAATCAGGTTAAGCGCTACGGCTTTTGGCAGCAAGAGTTAGAATATGTGAGTAAAAAAGGTAACGTATTTTGGGGTAACTTGGCAATTCGACAAATTGATGTGGCAGGTCAGCCAATGCATCTGGTACGGGTGACCGATATTACCCCCCGCAAACAAGCCGAAGTAGCGCTACGGATTCGCCAACGCCAAGACGCCGCGATCGCGCAACTGGGTCAAGAGGCATTAATTGAGGCAGATTTATCACTCTTAATGGATTGGACAGTCACTCTAGTTTCCCAAACGTTGAACGTAGACTATTGCCAAATTCTGCAACGTTTACCCAATGGTGAGGAATTGCTTCTTGTAGCCGGATTCGGTTGGCAAGCGGGATTAGTGGGTCAAGCTAAAGTGAGTGCGGGAAAAGAATCTCAATTCGGTTATAGTTTGGTCTGTTGGGAACCAATTATTGTCACAGACTTACCCACAGAGACACGGTTTCAGGGTTCACCTTTATTCCAGGATCATGGGATTGTCAGTGGGATGAGTACGAGAATTCCCGGTCAAAATCAACCCTTTGGCATATTAGCGGTTCATACCACCCAAAAACGCCAATTCACCGATGATGATATTTACTTTTTGCAAGCCATTGCCAATATCATTGCCACAGCCATTGAACGCAAACGCACAGAGGAAGCCTTACGGGAGAGTGCGGTGCGGGAGAGGGCGATCGCGACAGTTTTGCAACGGATGCGTCAAACCCTAGATATTGACAAGATATTCACAGCGACAACAGAAGAATTGCGCCATGTCTTGAGGTGCGATCGCGTCGCCATCTATCGGTTCAATCCGGATTGGAGTGGCGAGTTTGTCGCCGAGTCTGTGGCGGATGGCTGGGTGACGTTAACCCTTGAACAGCAAAATAACCCTGATCTCAAAGCCGATGCTTTAGAAGAAGAACGTTGTACCCTCAAAAGCTTGGATGGCTCAGAAAACCTCTCGATTTCAAGTTTCCATCCCCAACTTTACCCGCCCTATTCTTGTCCAAACCCTAACATTACCAATCTCCAATCCGATAACTCGCTACAGGATACCTATCTAAAAGAAACGCGAGGCGGTGCTTACAGCCAAGGTGCAAGTTATCGAGTCGTCGAAGATATTTATAACGCTGGATTTACGGACTGTTATATCGAACTCCTTGAACAATTCCAAGCCCGATCCTACATTATTGCTCCCATATTTTGTGGTAAAAAACTTTGGGGATTACTCGCCACCTATCAAAACTCCAGTCCTCGCGCTTGGCGAGAATCAGAAATCAGTGTCGTGGTACAAATAGCCACTCAGTTTGGCGTCGCCGTACAGCAGGCTCAATTATTACAGAAGACTCAGGAACAAGCGTTAGATCTAGAACTCACTTTAAATCAACTCAAACGCACCCAAGCCCAATTGGTTCACAGCGAAAAAATGTCCAGTCTGGGGCAAATGGTTGCTGGTGTGGCACACGAAATCAACAATCCGGTTAGTTTTATTTACGGTAATTTGACTCCTGCTAAGGAATATGTTCAAGATTTAGTTCGTTTGATTCAAACTTATCAAAAGACCTACCCCACACCCACCGCAGAACTTCAACAACTGATTGAAGAAATTGATCTAGAGTTTCTGCTTGACGATTGGCAAAATTTGCTCAAATCTATGCAAATTGGCACCGATCGCATCCGTGCCATTGTTCTCTCGTTAAGAAACTTCTCCCGCTTGGATGAAAAAGAAATCAAGAAAGTTGATATTCATGAAGGTATTGATAATACCCTTTTAATTTTACAGCATCGATTCAAGGCAGCGGGTAATGCCCAAGGGATTCAGGTAATTAAACACTATACTCAACTCCCATTAGTCACCTGTTATGCCAGTCAATTAAATCAGGTATTTATGAATATCTTGAATAATGCGATCGATGCTTTGGAGGATCAACCGTCACCACGAATAATTACTATCTCTACTGAAGTCGATACTGGCAGCAAACAACCAACCACAGATGATGGACAACCGACAAGCGACTTTATTATTATCCGAATTGCCGACAATGGTTCGGGTATCAACGAAGATATTAAGCCAAAAATATTTGACCCATTTTTTACAACCAAGCCTGTTGGTAGTGGTACAGGGTTAGGATTATCGATTAGTCATCAGATTGTCGTCGAAAAACACCAAGGGCAAATCTATTGCACTTCGACTCTTGGACAAGGCACCGAATTTATTGTAAAAATTCCATTGTGATTGGTCATTCGTCATTTGTCATTCGTCATTTGTCGAATATTTCTTGCACTTTATCAGGGCGGGTTTTGCAGCCAACCTAGGGATAACAACCAATATTAGTCCCTAAACCCGCCCCTACTCTTCCCCATCTGACACACCGAGCGAAGTCGAGGTGTTCCCCATCTTCCCCTGCTTCCAGACGTAGCATGCTACGTCTCTACATT